>CAZJQY010000068.1:0-5930 GCA_964548095.1 uncultured archaeon | reverse complement strand
GCGAGCTTGTTCTCGTTTATGTATTTGACGGCGAGCGCCTGGTTTGCGAAGCTCATGTCCATTACTTCTGAGGGGTGGCCTTCTGCTGCGGCGAGGTTTACGAGGCGGCCTTCGGCGAGGAGGTATATTATGCGTCCGTCTTTGAGGCTGTATTTTTCTACGTTGTCTCTTATGAGTTTCTTCCCCTTAGAGAGTTTTTCGAGGTCGGGTATGTTGATTTCGACGTTGAAGTGGCCGCTGTTTGCGATGATTGCGCCAGTCTTCATCTTCTTGAAGTGTTCTCCTGTGATTATTTCGACGTCGCCGGTCGCGGTCACGAAGATGTCGCCGACTGAGGCGGCGTCAACCATCGGCATGACGCGGAATCCGTCCATGACGGCCTTGAGGGCGAGCGTCGGGTTCACTTCCGTGACTATGACGTTTGAGCCCATGCCTCGGGCCCGCGAGGCGATGCCGCTTCCGCACTGGCCGAAGCCGCCAACGACGACGGTTTTCCCTGCGAAGAGGACTGAGGTCGCCCGTAGTATCCCGTCGATGGTGCTCTGTCCTGTGCCGTAGTGGTTGTCGAAGAGGTGTTTTGTGTCGGCGTCGTTGGTCGCCATCACCGGGTACTTGAGGGCGCCGTCGGCTTCCATGGCTTTAAGCCGGATTATGCCTGTGGTCGTCTCCTCGCACCCTCCTTTGATGGCTTTGAGCAATTCTATTCTTTTTTTGTGGATGGTGAAAATGAGGTCTGCGCCGTCGTCGATTGTTATTTGCGGCTTGTGGTCAAGGACTTTGTTTATGTTCGCGTAGTATTCGTCGTTCGACTCCCCGCGCCACGCGTAAGTGTGGACTCCTTCGTCGGCTAAGGCGGCCGCGACGTCGTCTTGGGTGGAGAGGGGGTTGCAGCCGGTTATCGCAACTTCAGCGCCGCCTGCGACCAGAGTCCGGACGAGCACCGCAGTCTCCTTAGTCACGTGCAAGGCGAAACCGACGCGCACTCCGGCAAGAGGCCGCTCCTCCTCAAACTGCTTCTTAATCTCCATGAGCACAGGCATATGCTCCTGCGCCCACTCAACCTTGAGCCTTCCTTGTCCTGCCAGTTTAGGGTTTCTTACTTCGCTCATGTTATCCCCAAATGTGTTTTTCTTTTTCGTCAACGTTTTTCTTTTTGTGAAAAAGAAAAAGGTTGTGCTCCTGCGCCCACTCGACTTTCAATTTACCTTGTTCCGCGAGTTTCGGATACTTTACTTCGCTCATTTTAAAGTAAGATATATTGGTTCATGATTAATAAATCGAAGGTTTTGATACACATATGGGCTCATTTGAGAAGGCTTTCGTTGACGTGTGATGCGCTTGATGTTTATGGAAACTGTCTGCCGCACACTTAATTAAGACTAAACGCCCCATTTTTATTATGGGTTCAGCCAACTTGGATGAGCGCTCGAAGCTGCTTGATGAGCTTAAGGCGAAGCCCCATGAGCCACTCATTGTCGTAAGACTTGATTTGCTCGAGAAAATCATCCATAAGCTTGAGTCCAGCGGCAGGATGAGAGAGTTGTTTGGCGACAGGCCTTTGGAACATCTTGCAATGGTGGTGGACCGGGAAAAAGGCGAAGTCATCATAGCACACGCCAATATCAAGGAAATAGACGTGCAAAAAGAGATGAAGTTCGCGAGATTGCTCAAGGAAATCATAGAACAAGACAAGTGACTTAGGATGCCAACTGAAAAAACGTTAGTTGCACCGGGAGTTCAACAGGCGGCGGAGCCGCCGAAAAACCTGGTGTTAGCTCCGGTGGACCTCACAAGGAACTTCGCTGACATCCCCATCCAAAACCTCCCGTCAGCTCCGAAAACGGCGAATCTAGGTGTGGTTGACGGCGGAGGAATCCGCATACTTTTTGGGGCGGCTGTTGAGAACGTGAGCCCGTCTTCCGGTAACGTGACGGACGTGGGCGTCGGCGTGACGGTGCCTTCACTTGAGGTTGACGGTAGCGCACTACCGCCACTGCATGGCGCAGTCGACAATTTTTCTGCTCCGGCACCGGCTCCCAACTCCCCGGGTCTTATGGGGCCGGACGGAAGTCCTATGCAGGATTACCTTAAGACGCGGATGCCAGCGCCAGCGGAACAGCTTGCGGAGGATTTAAGGGTATTTGAGGGCTATGACGCAGACGGGATGAAACACGTAGCAAATGGCATAAACAGGCTGTTGGAGAAGGGGAGGCTCGGTGATGTGGAGCATGCTCTGAGGCTTTCAGGAAATATGCTGACATTCGATCCTAATACCGGCTTCCGCGTACTCGAAGATGACCAGTCTAGTCTGTCTCTTGATATGCTATATCGGGGACTTGGGGACGTCGGAAATAATCTCTCCGAAGAGGCAAGAAGGAATGTGTGCGCTGAGAGGGCAAGGAATCACAAGGCACACCTAGCCGGTCTGAGGGAGGGTGCGCCTGAAACCCAAAAAGCAGACTCCATGGAGTATCTCCTGGACAACCTTCCCCTGCAGGACAGGCGTAAGTGGGTAAGCGGCGACTTCGATAGGGTTAAACTGGCGAGTGATACAAGCAATCCTTACGTTGAACTGGCAGTGAACGGTCCGATACCCGGGAGGCCAGAAGATGTGCTTGGACTGGCAAAAGCGTTCGGAGACGGAGAATTAACGTCCCCGCTCGTCATGTTTAGGACTGATAACCCCAGTTCCCAGGCAACTAGAATACATGAGGGGGCGCACGTGGAAACAAACATACTCTGGGGCAAACCCTCATCGGACATGACTATCGAAGAGCTCACAACCGATGAAGTAATCGCGAGGATAGCTGAAGGGGAGAAAGACCCAAATCGATTATTCCAGGTTATCAATACGTACAGGGCCAACTTTGCGGAAATAAGAGCTGAACATATCCAGAAAATGTCCTCCTCCGAACATCTCTCCGACCCGCGTCGGAGAATATTAGGCGCATATAAAATGGACCTTCAGCAGTATGCCGACCCGCAAAATTCACAGCGTATTGCCACCGGCACAGTGGATGCACTGCTCGATATAAGCGATAGGTTGAATTACGGCGTCCCGCCTGAAGAAGTGATACGGAACCTGAGAAAAGCGCACACACTAGAACAGTACGCTCAGGATATGAAATTAGGGTAAGTTAATGTCCTCCCGGATATTAACGCCCACACTATAATGCGATAAAAAACGGAGTTTAAGTTATGCCTCGGATTAAACGTAAAAGAATTTTCGAGTGGGCTGATGAGAAGCCGAACTACGAACCCGGCGAGAGTGCTGGCTCCTTGAGGCGCGATTTCACGGCCGGCTGCATTAAGGGCACCGCACACTACGATGACGGAGAGCTTGCTCGCGTCGAGGCTTTTTCCGGGTCAACGCGTCTTGCTTTGTCGGCGTCCCGGGGTAGTCCTGACTTCAGGATAACCGATGAAGCAGATGGTGAATTCGGGATGTTTTGCGGAAGAGACTCCGGAGGGGAGTATCTGCTCACGGTGGGGGGAATGAACAGGAAGGCTCTTGCCAACTCGATTCTTCTCTTGGAGAATGTTGTGAAGCCTTTTCTCTCGGTTCTGGGTGTTGCGGAGATGGTCGGGTTCACGCCAAACGAATCCCTCGCCATACTCTTCAGAGACAGGTGCGGCGCCGTCTGCACGGAGCATACTCCCTTGTTTACGGACGCCGCAAACTACGAGATCGGGGCAGGCCACGGCGTATACGACCCAAAGTTTATAAAGGGCTCGTGGTTTAAAGTAGTAATACCGGTTCCTCCGCCGCAGGCGTATCCCGGGTTCATGAGATGAAAGTTAAACTAAAGTCTGGCGTAAAAGAATTTAAGAGTGTGTGGATGGAGAAGACAACCGTAAAGCTCATAGACCAGCCGAAGCTTCCGCACGAGTTTCGGATATTCGAGTGCAGGACCTACCGCGATACGGCCGATGCCATCAAGACGATGGTCGTGCGCGGGGCCCCGGCAATCGGCGCGACGGCCTGTTACGGTATGGCTCAGGCGGCGCTCGCGGGAGAAGACCTAAAAAAAGCGGAGAAGGTTTTGTCTTCCACCCGCCCGACAGCCCACGACCTCTTTGATGGGATACGGTACTTCAAAGAAAAGTCTGATGGAGACCCCGTGAAGACGGCGGATGATTACGCGAACGCCTCAGCCGAGCGTTGCCATATGATTGGCATCCACGGCGCGAAACTCATCAAAGAGGGGATGCGCATTCTCACGCACTGCAACGCTGGCGCCATCGCCTGCGTTGACTGGGGCACGGCGCTTGCTCCTCTTCGTGTTGCGAAGGAGAGCGGCCGCCGCTTCTTCGTCTGGGTTGACGAGACGCGCCCCCGCTTTCAGGGCGCAGGCCTCACCGCTTGGGAGATGGTTCAGGAGGACATACCTCACGCCGTGATAGCGGACAACGCGGCAGGCTACTTCATGCGGAAAGGCGAAGTCGATTTGGTGATAGTTGGCGCGGACAGAATCACGGCGAACGGCGACGTCGCCAACAAAATCGGCACATACGAGAAGGCGGTGCTCGCAAAGGAGAACAAGATACCCTTTTATGTGGCGGCGCCGTCCAGCACTATAGACAAAAGCCTTAAGTCAGGAGAAGACATTCCGATTGAGGAACGAAGCGAGGAAGAAGTGTTGTATGTGTGGGGTCTTGGAGAAGACGGGGAAATCGGGAAAGTAAGGATTACGCCCGAAGGTTCGCCTGCACGAAACCCAGCATTCGACGTGACGCCCGCGAAATATATTAAAGGAATACTAACGGAGGCGGGGCTGGCATCCCCTCACAGGCTCTAGGCATCGTTTGCGGTCAGCGATTCAATTGGGCTGGTTTCCCGACGTGTAAGCTGATGGCAAGTCTGTCTAAAATCTTGGTTCCGGTTTCCTCGGTAAAGCAACCTTTTTCGGAAAGCTCCCCCGTCGCCTTCCCCAAGAGCTCGCCCGCTTCCTTGGCCTCAGGCTTTGGCTGCCTGCCTAAAAGTTCTGCCATCCTCCCCGTGACTTCAGGGCCCAGTCCAACAAGTACGCCCCCTGCTGATTTCCTCTCAAAGGCCGCGAACTGGCTTGCACTACAGTCTTCAGACAGTATCACATCAAGATTTAGTTTCGAGCCATCAGCCTTAACCATAACCCCATTGACGTCATCAGCCACAAGGTTTTCCCTGGTTGCGGTTGGTGCAGGCTTCAGCAAATCATCAGGAATCTCCGCGCGCTCAAGTCCTTTCTCAGGAGGCCCGAGCGTTTGGGCAGAGGCATCAGCACTCAAAAGACGCCGCAGCCTCTGGTTTAAGTCTGAGTCTAAAGGCGAAACATCCTTTTTCTGGGACGACTCTAAACGTCTTTCAATCGGCATCCTATGTAAACTACGGGAACTCAAGTAAAAAGATGAGTTAATCCCTCCTGCCCCTCCACTTATCCACGAGCTTTTTCACGCGCCCGCTTTCAAGGCCCATTGACTGCAACTGCTCATCACTTGGAGGCGCATACTCCTGCGGCTCCGTAGGCTGAGGCGCACTCCCCCCGGAAGCTTCCATAGTTGCCCCCTCCTTTTTTCTTTCAAGGGCCACAAGCTTTCTCAGTTATTCCACGGTCATGCCTTCAGGCAGGAGTGTGTCCGGGTCTTTTTCTCTTTCCAACAGAAGCCTTTCAAGATACCGTGATGAGTGTATCCGTGGGTCATCACCGATGGCTACTTGTTCAGGCTTGAATGGGGGCTTCTTCCCGGGGTCTATTCTAATCATCTTGACCATGAGTTACTCTAGGGGAGACGATGCTTAAATCAAACGAATCAGGCGCAAGAACTTCCTTTGTGAGCATGTTCCGCCGCATAAGCTGCGGTTTTAGCCTTCCAATTCCAATCTATGCGAAAACACCGCTCAAATACTCTCCTAACAAATAATGGCTCATCGTTGATTTTGTGGGGTTTTT
>CAZJQY010000067.1:0-5947 GCA_964548095.1 uncultured archaeon | reverse complement strand
CGGGGAGTTATTAAAGGCCGGTGCGAGACTGCGAAGGAAAAATAACATTACTCATTTTTTGGTAACTAACCGTTTTAAGGTATTTATAGCCCAACCGTTCATACATTACACCCAATGAAAACCCTCAACAAAGCAATAAGCGCCCTCAAGGAAGGCTCCTTCGTCCTCATCCACGACTCAGACGGGCGGGAGAACGAGACCGACCTCGTGGTCGCGGCAGAACACATAACCCCCTCACACATCGCGCGCATGAGAAACGACGGCGGAGGCCTCATCTGCGTCTCCGTTGGAAAAATGCTCGCACAGAAACTCGGCCTCTTCTTCCTGCAAGAGCTCTACGCGAAGGCCTCAAAGGACTTTCCACTGCTTGCCGAACTTAAGGCAGACGACATACCATACGACGAGAAGTCAAGCTTCTCCCTAGCTATCAACCACAGAAAAACCTTCACGGGCATCACCGACGAAGACCGCTCACTCACCATACGCGAGCTCGCCTACATCGCAGCGGCAGGCCCTTCCCCCGAGACGTTCGGCTTAAACTTCCGCACGCCCGGCCACGTGCACCTGCTCATCTCATCGGGCCTGGACAGGCGAGAAGGCCACACCGAACTCTCTGAGGCGCTCCTCACGCTGGCAGGCCTCACCCCGCTCGCCGTCATCTGCGAGATGATGGACGACGTAACACACAAGGCGCTCTCGCAGGAAAAAGTGAGAGCCTACGCGAAAGAGAATGGGTATATGGTCCTCGAAG
Organism: uncultured archaeon; assembly: GCA_964548095.1. GTDB lineage: Archaea > Altiarchaeota > Altiarchaeia > IMC4 > SCGC-AAA252-I15 > SCGC-AAA252-I15. The sequence goes on along the minus strand of CAZJQY010000067.1, from coordinate 5,196 downwards.
CAGACGACATCAAGACGGCATGGAGGTCCAGATAATGGCTAAAGTCGGGATTGCGGACACAACATTTGCTCGCTATGACATGGCGCGCGACGCAATCGACGAGCTAAAGAAGAACGCGGGAGGCATCAAGGTCGTCCGCTACACCGTGCCCGGCGTCAAGGACCTACCCGTCGCCTGCAAGAAGCTCATCACCGAACATCACTGCGACATCGTGATGGCATTCGGCATGCCCGGAAAAGAGGCAATCGACAAGACGTGCGCGCACGAGGCATCACAGGGCATCATCGATGCCCAGCTTCAGACGAACACCCACGTAATCGAGGTCTTCGTCCACGAAGACGAAGCGGAAACCGACGCAGAGCTCGCCCGCCTCATGGAGCGGCGCGCCCGCGAGCACGCGGTAAACGTCATACGCATCCTCTTCCGCCCGGACGAGCTCATCCGCTTGGCCGGGACGGGACAGCGGCAGGGCGGGGAAGACGCGAAACCCATAAAGAGATGAAAATACGGAAAGCATCATCCAAGGATTTAACGGAAGTGCACAAGCTCGTGCTGGAGATGTACGCTGAGGAGCGGGCCACCCTTGACCCCCATCTCAAGGAGCCCGCACAGGTCTCCAAATACTACCTAAACCTTGTCTCTGAGAAGCTTTCCGATGATGACGCGGCAGCCTTCATCGCGGAGGAGGCGGGGCAGCCTGCAGGGTTTGCATTGGCCTACCTTACCGAAGAGGAATTGCACACCTACTCGCGCAAGGCTTACATACGCAATATCTATGTGCGGGAGGCTTACCGTAAACAGGGCGTTGGCTCGCATCTTCTGTCGAGGGTGCTTGCGTGGGCGGGGGAGAAGCGTGCCGAGGTCGTCGAGGCAGACGCATACGCAACCAACGCCGAAGGACTCGCCTTCTGGGAGAAGGAAGGCTTTGAGCCCAAGTTCACTCTAATCGCTAAAAAAATAAGTTGAAAATGATTGAGGTGGTGTAAAAATGGATAAAATAAATTTGGGTATTGTGGCTGCGGAGTTCAACTATGACATAACTTACGCCATGGTCGAGCTTGCGCGCGAGCATGCCAAGTTCCTAGGCGTTGGAGTGACGCACCTGGTGAAAGTTCCGGGCGTCTTCGACATGCCCTTGGCAGTGAAGAAACTGCTCGAGAAAAAAGACGTTGATGCCGTGGTGACTCTTGGCGCAGTCATCGAAGGCCAGACCGAGCACGACGAAATAGTCATCCAGCACGCATCCCGGAAAATCGCAGACTTGGCGCTCGAGTACGGGAAGCCGACCGCGCTCGGAATAAGCGGCCCCGGGATGAGCAGGCTCGAAGCCCACAAGCGCGTCGAGTACGCGAAACGGGCTGTGGAAGCGGCTGTGAAGACGGTCAAAGTCATCCGGGAGATTTAATGCCTCCCGGGCAGGCTTCCCTCAAGGTTTCATTTAAATAGTTTCTCATAAATACTTTAAGGGGTGGTTTAGGTGCAACCGCATGTAATACTTAATTCTGCGATGAGCTTGGATGGGCGCATCGGCCAGGAGGGCCAGCAGATTGTGTTCTCGGACAGGCTTGACAATAACCGGGTTCAGGAGCTGCGCGGGTCTGTTGACGCGGTCATGGTTGACGTTGACACCATCATGAAGGATAACCCTGATTTGCGGGCGCCTGGCTCCGGACTCAAGACGCCCGTGAAAATCATCGTTGATGAGGACTGCGGCATACCTCTTGAGGCTTCCGTTCTTGATGGAAACGAGAGGGTGATTGTCGTCGTCTCAAGCAGCGCAAACAGAAGTCGTGTGGAGCGGTTGAGCAAGCTCAGGGCATCCATCGAGGTTCTAACTTCAGGGAGGAACAACGTAAACTTGGAGAACCTTTTGTGGACGCTTTATGAGAGGGGCATGAAAAAGGTCCTCCTCGAGGGCGGTCGGGCCTTGAATCGGCGGATGCTTGATGCGGGACTGGTTAACGAAATCTATCTCACGGTCGCGCCGATGTTGATTGGTGAAGGAATCTCCTTCTTCGAGAGCAGGCAGGAAAAGCAGAGAATTCAGCTGAAGCTTGAGGGCATCCTCCAGTACGGAGACCAGGTGGTCCTGCACTACAAGGTAAAGACCAAATAAAGGTGAGATGGCGCGTCTTCTCGTCGCGGGCTTGAATTGCCGTCCCGTTGCGCTATCTGCGAAGCGGATAGGATTCGAAGTCCACGTGGTTGACTTTTTCGGCGACGTTGACCTGAAAAGAAGCGTTGACGGCTTGCATTCTGTCAAAGGCGAGTACGATTCCAAGAAAATTTTGGATAAAGCCAAGGAGGTCGCAGAGGCTATTAAACCTGATGGCATCCTCCTCACATCAGAGCTCGGATGCAACCCCGCGTATGTTTCCGAGCTTGAAGCCTACAACGTGCTCGGAAACAATGCGGCTGCCGTCTCGGGCGTGCGTGATTGGGAGCCTTTTTTCAAACGTCTTGATGCGTTGCGCATCCCTCATCCCGCAAGCTTTGTGGTCTCCGACAAAAGGCAGGCAAAGAAGGCGGCGGAGGACCTAGGGTTTCCTCTCATCGTCAAGCCGACGCACGGGTCAGCCGGGTTCGGCGTCGAACTCGTAAGCTCCCCGCAGGCCGTATTGGAGGCGCTCGCAACCCACGGCAGCATCCTCGTCCAGGAGTATGTGGAGGGGACGGACGCGAGCGTTTCGGCGCTTGGGTCTGGGACGAAGGCAGAGGCGGTGTCAGTGAACAAGCAGTTGCTCGGAATCCCCTCGTTCGGCTGCTCCCGCCGATTCCAGTACTGCGGAAACATCGTACCCTACCAAAGCGAGCATGCCGGGGAGTGCGTAAAGATTGCGGAGAGGATTGGGGAATCCTTCAATCTCTCGGGTTCATTCGGCGTCGACTTCGTGATTGCGGACAACCCTTATGTCATCGAAGTGAACCCCCGCTTCCAGGACACCCTCGAATGCGTCGAGCGAGCCTTAAGCGTCAATCTCGTGGATTTGCATCTTAAAGCACTTGAGGGAGAGCTCCCGAAATCTCTCGGCGTGTCGAAAACTGTGTGCGCGAAAGGAATCCTTTACGCAAGAAAAAAACTTGTCGTGGCGGGGGACTTAACCAAGGTCGAAGGCTGCGTGGACATCCCCCCCTCCGGCATAAACGTTGACTCGGAAAAACCAGTGTGCTCTGCCATTGCATGCGGGGAGAATGAACGTCAAGCAATCGAAAACCTCAAATATAAGATAGAGAAAATAAAGCGGATACTCTCCTCCGGCGGATAATCTACTACACAACCTCCTTGAGGTCCTCTAAAAACGCTAGGATATGAGGCGTGCGAGTGTGCGGCATGACAACCACGCGAAAGAAACCGAGCCTGCTGTTAAAAGTCAGCCTCCACCCCCGCATGGAAAGCCTTCTGTAAGCCGTCTCAGCGTTCCTCCCGACTCTGAAACAAACAATCGGAAGCTCAGGCATTACAATCGGTTCGATTCCTTCCATGGAGATTATCTCATCGTAAAGCAGGAGCGCGTTTCTCATGCATTCTCCGACAATCCTCGTGTACCCTCCGACGCCGAGGCTTTTTGTGAGCGCCCAGACTGCTGCCGCCGGGCCGCCGGGCCTGGTCCCCAAAACCGTTGAGGTGGGGTTTTGGAGGTATTCCGGTTTATACGCTATCTTTTGCAGTAAGCCTTTCCGCGTAACCAGCATGCCGGCGGGTATTGGGGCAAGCCCCATCTTGTGGGGATCTACGGTCACCGTCTGAACTCCCTTGTTTGCGAAATCAAAGTCCGGGGCCGGGAATCCGCAGCGCCTGAGAAACGGGAGCACAAACCCGCCGTAGGCTGCGTCAACGTGGAGGAAAACATCTCTCTCACGGCAGATAAGGGAAACCTCACTTATCGGGTCAACAACCCCCATCTCGGTTGTGCCGGCAGAGAGAACACAGGCTAAAACCTCCTCAGAGAGCTCCTCCCGAATGATGGAAACGTCGGCTTTGAAGCGGGCGTCCAATGGCACGCTCACAGTCTCGAGAGTCATGAGCTCGCAAGCCCTCCTTATGGAATAGTGGGCTGACTCAGGAACGAGAACTTTTTTGGCCGCGGGATTGCGTTTCCTTGCAATCCACAGGGCCATGAGATTGGATTCCGTCCCCCCGGACGTAAGCGAGCCGTCGGGGTTTGGGTTGCGCAGGAGCCTTCCGACCCAGCGCACTGTCTCACGCTCAAGCTTTCTCGTGTTCGGGAAGAGGCTCCCATCGACGAGGTTTGTGTCATGAAATAATTCATACGCCTTTACGCCAATATCAAGCGGCCGAGAGCTCATCGAGCATAACACTTTCCCGCTTTCGTATGAGGCGTCTTGCCTCCGTATTCTTTTGAGTTCCTTAAGTAGTTCAGAGTCCTTCAACTTCCTTCAAGCCCTCTCTTGTGAATTTTCCGTTGTATAGTGCAGTCCCGATTAATACTCCTAAGACGTTGCCCTTCATGGCTTTCAGGTCATCCACTCCGCGTATTCCTCCCCCATATAGGATTGGGAAACCCACCATCGACGATATCAACGCGAGGTTTGGCCCGCTTCTTAAGCCAACTGAGCCAAGATCAAGCAGGATGACCTCAGACACTAGGTGGGCGTATTCGAGAGCCACCTCGTGGGGTCTTTTCCGTGAAAGAATAGTGTTTCTTGAGAGCAGACCACCTTTGTAGTCGAGGCTTAAGACGAGATTCTCAGCCCCAAGTAGCCGCGACGCCTCCTCGATGACGGAGGGGTCTTTTATGGTCTCCGTGCCTAACACAAGCTTGTCGAACCCGATACCCTCAATAAGCTTCAAGTCGCTGGTGCATCCCACCCCTACATCAACCATAAACTTCAGGCTCACTTCGCCCATCTTTTCTAGGATGTCTCTGTTAGGTTTACCGTGCAAAATCGCGTCCAAGTCCGCAACATAAGCTTCCTTGAACCCGAAGTCGGCGTAGGATTCCGCCAGTGAAACTGGGTCAGAGCAGTCTGTGAGAACGCACTTAAGGGGCTTGTAGTCTCCTCTTAATCCAGCGACTGCCGCGACAGCGCATCCTCCCTTGATGTCGACGACCGGAATAACTCGCATGAGAGAATATATGTCGGCGCACTAAATATTATCCTGTGAGGATACGGGTACTGGAATACGCGACGGCGTGCGGGAGGAATTCAGGGGCAAGCACTTCAATGCTTGTT
>CAZJQY010000066.1:0-5972 GCA_964548095.1 uncultured archaeon | reverse complement strand
GGTTTGCGGCCGCCGGGATTTGAACCCGGGTCGCAAGATTGGCAACCTCGAGTGATAAACCAGACTACACTACGGCCGCGAATTGATTTTCTGTTTTTTTGTTGCCGTAGTGTGTGTCATCGAGCCTCGGAGGGCGAAGATGGCACCTTTCGCCGGCCTTTTTTAAAGGCCGCACTACGGCCGCGTTTGGTTTTGTTTTGGAACTGGGGATTTAATATTGTAAATTCATGTATTAAAAGCCGAAGATGATTACTGTGCTTGTTGTGTTTGGGGTTGGTTTTTTGGTTACCAGCGTGCTCACGCCGAAACTCATCCCCAAGCTTTTCGAGGCTGACCTCACGGGGCGGGACAAGAACAAGGTGGGGGAGCCGTTGGTTGCGGAGATGGGTGGTTTGTGCGTTATCGCCGGCTTCGTGGTCGCGGTTTTGCTCGCGGTCGCGTTCTCGTCGTTTCAGGTTCTTGAGCAGGTTGTCGACTTCAAGATTAATCTTGCGAGCCTGTTCGCGGCTTTGTCGACGGTCTTGATTATGTCGCTTCTGGGGATATTCGACGACATCTTCGACATAAAGCAGCACGTGAAGGCGGCGCTTCCGCTGATTGCGTCGCTTCCATTGGTTGCAATCAACGTCGGCGAGACGTCCATGAACCTGCCGTTCGTCGGCCCCGTCGACTTTGGGATTCTCTACCCCCTCCTCCTCATCCCTTTCGCGATAACCGGGGCGTCGAATGCCATGAACATGCTCGCAGGCTTCAACGGCCTCGAGGCGGGACTGGGGGCCATCATGTGTCTTGCGGTTGGTATCGTAAGCTGGCATGCGGGCTCTATGGAGGCCTCCGTCATCTCGTTTGCAATGCTTGGGGCGTTGCTCGCGTTTCTCCGGTTCAACTGGTTTCCCGCAAGGATTCTTCCCGGGGACGTGGGGACGCTTTCCATCGGAGCCGCGGTTGCCGCAGCAGTCATCGTCGGCAACATCGAGAAGCTCGGCATAATCCTCATTCTCCCGTTTTTCGGCGAACTGTACCTGAAAATGCGCTCGCGTTTCAAGGCGGAGTCGTGGTGCGGGCGCCGCGGAGTAAAGCTCGTGTGCCCGAACCGTCGTGAGGTGTATGGTCTGGGGCGGCTGGTGATGCATCTTTTTGGGGGTATCACTGAGCGTAATCTCGTTGTGGTGCTGCTTTCCGTTGAAGCGGTTTTTGCGGTTGTTGGGGTTTCCCTGTACTTTTAATGTAGGTGGTGAGATAATTACACGAGGTATGAGATGACGGTTTTGGTTACCGGCGGCGCCGGGTTTATCGGCTCAAACATCGTGGCGCGGCTTGTTGGAGAGGGATTCGACGTGAGAGTCATTGACGACCTTGCCACTGGCAGGCGCGTCAACTTGGATGCTGTCAGAGATTCTGTGGATTTCGTTGAAGCAAGCATCTTGGACGACGGCGCCCTCAAGGGTGCTATGAGGGGGGTCGAGTTCGTCCTCCATCAGGCGGCAATCCCATCAGTCCCCCGGTCGGTCAAAGACCCGCTAAGATCGCATGAGGCGAACGCGAGCGGGACATTGCATGTGCTCTCGGCGGCTCGGGATGCCGGTGTCAAGCGCGTGGTCTATGCGAGCTCCTCTTCGGTGTATGGGGATACGCCGACGCTTCCGAAGGTTGAGGATATGAGGCCTGATCCGCTTTCGCCGTATGCCGTCTCGAAGCTGTGTGGTGAGTATTACTGCCGGGTCTTCCAGAAGGTGTATGGGTTGGACACTATTTCCTTGCGCTACTTTAACGTTTTTGGGCCTAGGCAGGACCCAGGCTCCCAGTATGCTGCCGTGATACCGAAGTTCATCACCGCGATAGGTGCGGGCAAGCCGCCGTTGATTTTCGGCGACGGAGAGCAGACGAGGGACTTCACGTTCGTGGATAACGTGGTTGATGCTAATCTTCTGGCATTGAAGGCGAAGAAGACGGGGGGTGAGGTCGCAAACGTTGCCTGCGGGAAGCGTACGAGCGTCAACGAGCTGGTGCGCATGTTGTGTGAAATCATCGGGAAGCGCGTGGCGCCAGTTTACGGGCGGGCGAGGGCGGGTGACGTGAAGCATTCGCTTGCCGGCATAGGCAGGGCGGAGAAAATTCTTGGCTACAGGCCGCGCTATGACATGGAGTATGGTTTGAGGAGAACGTGTGAGTGGTTTCTTTCCGGGAACGCGTAAATGAAAGTCTGCATGGTTGCAACGGATTTCCCGGTGCAGCGGGGTGGGGGGTTCGTAACCTACGGTGGGGCGGGAGCATGCATGGCGCAGCTTGTTGGGGGTTTGGTGGAGCGGGGGGTGGAGGTTGCGGTCGTCACGAGGAGGGAGCGCGGCAGCTACTCCGAGCTTTTTGACGTTCCCATCTACCGGACGGGCTTTCTTGATGTGGGTGTTCGGTCGTCGAAGATATCGCATAGTTTTACGGTCGTGCCGACTTTGCGCAGGGTTCTTAAGGAAGGGGGTTTTGATGTGGTGCACTCCCATAATCCGCCGGCTGCAATCCCTGCGTCATGGTGCGCGGGAAGGCAGGGATTGCCGCATGTTACCACCATGCATGGACCGTGGGCTGACGTGCGGTTGCATACTGCAAGCCGGTTTCTCTGCAAGATGGTCGAGCGTAAGGCGCTTCGTGACGCAGACCATGTGACCTGCGATTCTAAGCGGCTTGCGGAGGACGTTCTCGCATGGTATGGACTGGAGGTCGCCAAGGTGACTGCGATTCAGAACGCCGTTGAGACTGACCGATTCAGTCCGGCCATCTCAAAGCGGGAGGCGCGGGATCGTTTGGGACTGTCTGCCGGCGACAAAATCGTCCTTTACACGGGAAGATTCCTCGTTGAGAAGGGGATAACTTACCTTCTTGAGGCGATTGAGGGCATCGCAAAGGAGACAGATGATGTTTCGTTCCTGCTGGTCGGCGGAGGATTCGACGAGCATGTTGTCTCAGACTGGCTTGCTAAGACGAAACTTCAGAGGAGGGTTACAATCATCCCTTACGTGGAATACGAGCGTATGCCGTCAGTCTACGCCGCCGCAGACGTCCTCGTGCAACCGTCCCTTGCGGAAGGCCTATCTCGCTCAATCCTTGAGGCGATGGCGTGCGGGCTCCCGATTGTCGCAACGGATGTGGGGGGGAATCCGGAGCTTGTGTCAGGGAGAAACGGCGTACTCGTTAAACCGCGGTCGGCGGCCGCCATCAAGCAGGCGCTTGCGAGCGTCCTAAGCGATGATGTAGCGCGCGCCGCGATGGGGAGGGAGTCTCGGAGGCGTGCGGTATCTGAGTTTAGCGTGCATCGGAGAATCCAATCGTTCATCGAAGTATATGATAGGGTGTGTGGTAGCTGATGTGCGGCATATGCGGTGTTGCGTACTTTGACGGGGAGCGGGCGGACGGGAGCGTTGTTTCGCGCATGCGGGAGAGCCTCACGCATCGGGGGCCTGACGACTGCGGCATCTACTTGGATGGCGGCGTCGGCTTGGGTCACCGGCGCCTCTCCATCATCGACGTGGCGGGCGGCCGCCAGCCCATGTCCAACGAGGACGGCACTATATGGATAACCTACAACGGCGAGTTGTACAATCACCTATCGCTTCGCGAGGAGCTTACCGCGCGCGGGCACCGGTATGCGACCAACTCCGACACCGAAACCATCATCCACCTCTATGAGGAATATGGGCGAGACTGCGTTTCCCGGATGAACGGGATGTTTTCGTTCGCCATCTGGGACGCGAACGCAAAGGAGGTTTTCCTTGCGCGCGACCAACTCGGCATAAAGCCTCTTTACTATCTCCTAGACGAGAGGAGGCTTGTTTTCGCTTCAGAGCTTAAGGCAATACTCAAACACCCGGGAGTCGAACGAAACATCGACTACGCTGCGTTAGACACCTTCCTCGCCTACGGTTACACGGGCAGCCCGCGGACGATATTTGAGGGAATTCGAAAGCTTCCTCCCGCAAGCTCCCTCCTCATAAGAGACGGGGAGCCTTCTGTGAGGGAGTACTGGAGGCTTAAATTCCCGGAGCGTCCGTTCGGGGATGAGGCTTATCATGCGCAGCGTATTCGGGAGCTTTTGAAGGCGTCGGTTGCGCGGCAGCTTATGAGCGAGGTGCCGTTGGGCGCGTTTTTGTCTGGGGGGATTGATTCGAGCGCAATAGTTGCGATGATGAGCGAGGTAACCGACAGCGTGAAAACGTTTTCGGTGGGGTTTGAGGATTCTTCTTTCAACGAGCTTCCGTATGCGCGCTTGGTCGCTGAAACGTTCGGGACAGACCACCATGAGTTCGTGGCGAAGATGAATGTCATCGAGCTTCTCCCCAGGCTCCTCGAGTATTATGATGAGCCGTTCGCCGACTCCTCCGCAGTTCCGACATATATCGTGTCTCAGATGGCGCGCACAAACGTGACAGTCTGCCTTTCAGGAGACGGGGGGGATGAGTTGTTTGCAGGCTATGACCGGTACGCTGCGTGCAAGGTCGCGGAAGCCTATGCCTTCGTCCCCCGGCCGGTGCGCGGGGGGATAGCATCCCTTGTGCGCCTGCTCCCCGAATCCACCGCGAACAAGAGTGTCGTAGCATTCGGCAAACGGTTCGTTGCCGCATCAGAGCTTCCGCCCGAGCAGCGGTATGCTTCATGGGTAGCCCTCTTCAACGAGGAGGAGAGGGGGAGAATGTATTCCCAAGAAGCCAAGGAACACACAAGAGAGCTTAAGATTCGGGACTACTTATCAGGGTTCTACCGGCAGTGCACGGCCAGCGACTTCGTCGCAAAGACATTGTGCGTGGACTTGAAGACCTACCTTCCGGAAGACCTCCTCGCCAAAGTCGACATCGCGAGCATGGCCCACGCACTCGAAGTAAGAGTCCCGTTCCTCGACCACACCCTCGTCGAATACGCCCAGACTATTCCGACATCCGTCAAGTTCCCGGGACTCGCCTTAAAGCACATCCTCAGGAAGTCGTTTGAGAAGAAACTTCCGAAAAAGATTGTTGGCCGGCGGAAGCACGGCTTCGGCGTGCCAGTCGGCGCCTGGTTCAAAGGAGAGCTTGCAGGCCTCGCCCACGACAGCCTGCTGGGGAAAGACGCTCCCGCCCGCACGTTCTTTAATGAGGAGTACCTCGAGCGGCTTCTGACGCAACACCGCACCGGCAGGCGCGACAACGGCCAAAGAATCTGGGCGCTCGTATTCTTTAACCTATGGTACCGGAAATACGTACTCGATGAGAGGATACGATTATGAGAAAGCTGAACGTGCTCGAGCTCACGACAACCCTTGAAGTTGGGGGGACCGAGCGGATGCTTTCCTATCTTGCGCGCGGCCTTGACGCGGCGAAGTTCAACGTGACCGTCGCCTGCCTCAAACACGGAGGCCCCATCGCAGACGAGCTATCCCGCGCCGGCGTTTCGGTCGTTTCGCTTCGGATGAAAAGCAAGCTGGATTACGCCGTCGCCTTCAGGTTGTACCGCCTCCTAAGGGAGCGCAGGATCGACATACTCCACTCCTACTTGTTTCATGCAAACCTTTTGAGCCGGATTGTGGGAAGGCTTGCACGGGTTCCAGTCATCATCTCATCTGAACGGACTATGGGCTTTGAGGGGAGGCACCGCCTCCTCATCAACCGGCTCACGTCCCCGCTCGCCGACGCCTACACCGGGAATTCCGAGGCCGTACGGCAGTTCATGATTTCCGAGATAGGTCTTCCCGAGGGCCGCAGTGTGGTCATCCACAACGGCGTTGACCTAAAAAGATTCGACATCGAAGTCGACAGGAACGCGGTGCGGAAGCGCCTAGGCTTGTCTCCCACCGATGTCGTGTGCGCGAGTGTCGCACGCCTCGACGAGCAGAAGGGAATCTCTTATCTGATTGAGGCGGCGCGCAAGGTCGTTGAGGAGAAGCCGGACACGAGGTTTATCATCGTCGGAGACGGGCCATTGCGGAAAAGCCTTGAAGGGTTGTCGAC
>CAZJQY010000065.1:0-6039 GCA_964548095.1 uncultured archaeon | reverse complement strand
CTCGAACCGATAAAAAAAGGAGAAACCGACATCGTCGTCGGCTCGCGGTTTCTTGAAAGAATGGGAGTAGATATGCCCAAAATCAAGCGACTAGGCAACAAAATCTTCTCTATTATCTTATCTCGCATGTGCCACACTAAGATAACAGACTCACAGTCTGGCTTCAGAGCATACACGAGAAATGTTGCCCAATCGATCGATCTTATCTCCTCCTTCTCCTACACACAAGAGTTCCTTGTTCACGCGTACCACAACGACTTTAAGATTCTGGAAGTCCCGATTAGCGTTAACAAGAGATCTCAGGGCGAAAGCAAGGTCGCCGGCAACGTGCTGTATTATGCTCTGCTACAGCTTACAACACTGCTCAGAGTATACCGAGACTACAAGCCCGTGAAAACATTCGGACTGGTTGCGGTTTTGTTTATTACGCTTGGCATACTCACCGCACTATTCGGCTTCACATACCATAAACACCAATTTTCAATAGGCTTAATCGGCCTCCTCCTAATACTTACAGGAACCCAAATCTTCTTCTTCGGACTATCATCCGAGAAGAAAAGATAATCCATGATCACCTTCATCCTAGGAACCAAAGCACAATACATAAAAACTACACCCATAATGCTTGAGCTCAGGCGCAGGAACGTAGCATACAACTTTGTTGACACGGGACAGCACTCCAATATCACACCAGACATTCTTAAAGTTTTCGGTCTTGGTGAACCCGATGTAAGACTTACTAAAGGCGCCGGTAACGTTTCCTCATTTGCAGGAAGTATTTTCTGGTTTTTCAAGATTATTTTTTCTGCTGTCCGTAAGCCCCGTTTATTCTTCGAGATAGTCTTTCAAGGCAAAAAAGGTGTTTGCGTTATTCACGGCGACACCGCATCAACCATCCTAAGCCTTATCTTAGCCAAAAGATTCAGCTTAAAAGTCGCCCACATTGAAGCAGGCCTTAAATCAGAATCTTTTTTTAACCCGTTTCCGGAGGAAATCATCCGCTCAATTGTTTCCAGAAACTCCGACCTTCTTTTTGCCCCCGGAGATTCTGAGGTTTCGAATCTTAAGAAATTGAAGGTAAAGGGGGAAATAATAAACACTCAAGGGAATACAGGCCGTGAATCACTGTTCCACATTCTAAAATCCCCTGGAAAAACCACGCCACCCACAACACCTTACATCCTGGTCACACTACACCGCTTCGAAACAATCCGCTCGAAAAAAAGACTAGAGTTTATATCACGTCTTGTTAAGGAAGCTTCGTCTAAATTTAATGTCTTATTCGTTCTTCACGAACCCACTAGAATTATGCTTGAAAAATCAGGTTTGATGGATAACCTTAAGGAAATCCCTGGAGTGGAGATTACACCACTCCAGAATTATCCCACATTTTTGAAATTACTCGAAAAAGCAGAATTTGTGATGACAGACGGCGGAAGCATACAAGAGGAGTGTTTCTACCTAGGGAAACCATGCCTAATACTTAGGGAAAAAACCGAACGCCTTGATGGTCTGGGGGAGAACGCTCGTCTGTTGAAGTTTAATCACAAAACTTTTGAGGAATTCCTCAATAACTATCAAGAATACGGGCGGGAAGTACAAGCTCTCCTCACAAGTCCCTCAAAAACCATCGTAGAAAAACTATCCGAGTACGCTTAAACCTTGCGAACTATGGTCACCTACATGGTAATCTTGAATTGGAACGGACTCTCCGATACAAGAGAATGCTTAGATAGTTTAAAACGCGTAGAAGAAGACATAAAAATCGTGGTCGTCGACAATGCATCCCAAGGAGATGACTGCAAAATCATAAAAAAAGAGCACCCAGAAGTCATCCTAATAGAGAATACTCAAAACTTGGGTTACACCGGAGGCAATAATGCAGGCATCAAATACGCGCTAAAGCAAAGAGACTGCAGCGATATAATGACACTAAACAACGATACTTGTGTTAAGCCCGATTTTCTGTATGAACTAAAAAGGTATCTTAATGATAAAATGGTCGTCTCCCCCAAAATCCTCTACTATGGCTCGGACGTAATCCAAAATATGGGCGGCAGAATAAGCCACCTCCTCGGCGGTACCATTAACATATATACGGGGAGACCTAGTGAAAAATGCACTGCTCCTGTCTCCCCCGACCTCCTCAGTGGGTGCTGCTTTCTCGCATCCAGAAAAGCATTCGAAGAAATCGGATTATTCGACGAGAAATACTTCCTCTACGCGGAAGACCTGGACTGGTCCTTCAGAGCAAGAAAAAAAGGATACGAGCTGATTGTACTACCTAGAAGCATCATATGGCATAAACACTCGAAAAGCAATAAAGAAAGCTTCAAGAAAGTGTATTTTATCGCCCGCAACCACATTTATTTTGCGCGGAAGAATCTGGGTGGAATCAAAAAAATCATCTTCATTCTCGCAGGAATATTCTCTGGCTTCATACTAAACGTCATCCGCCAGCGTAACATAACATTCATCCCACATTACCTTAAAGGAATAAAAGACGGATTTCACATGTAAGATACTTACTCGAAAATGTCAGAATACAAATTTAATCCGAAAAAATACTCAACTCATGATGTATTAGCTAAACTACTCCGCGAACACAGTATAACGGAGAGTCTAGTTCTTGATGTAGGATGCAATGACGGATATATCGCTCAAGCAGTGCGACTAGGAGTCTGGACCGGCATAGATAACAATCAAGAAAGCGTTAAAAAGGCAAAGGAAAGCGGAGTCTATCAGGAAGTTTACTTGGACAACTTAAATGCATCAAGCTTTGATTATCTCAAAGATGATGATTACGACGTCATCCTCTGTGCAGACGTTCTGGAACATCTCAAAGACCCCCAACGAATTCTCACAATCCTCCATCGTCTACTGAAGAAAGATGGTTTGTTTATCGTTTCCTTGCCGAATGTCGCAAACATTACAGCTAGGTTGAATCTACTGTTCGGTAAAAAACACACAAAAACCGGCATCCTGGATGAAACACACCTGCACTTCTACAATACATACTCTGCAAAGAAACTCCTTGAAAATAACAAATTTAGAGTAACTAACGTGTATTATGGCTCGTCAGTCTTCGGGATTTTGTTTAAGGTTCTGCCTTTAGGAAACTTATTAGGGCATGGCATCATTCTTGTCGGAAGAAAATGTTAGACACTTTCCACCGCTACATTCCAGTCTATGATGAGATAAGAAGAGACTCCAACTACCCCAAAGTAAGCGTGCTGGATGTTGGCTCAAACGGTGTCGGCATTGGCAGGTATCTCACAGAACCTGAAACCAGGATTACTGTGCTTGACTTAAATCGACCTCCTGTGCAGGATACAGCCTCCTTCACAAAAGTAGATTACGTAATCTCTAACGGAATAAAAATGCCGTTTCAAGACGACACCTTCGACTATGTAGTCTGCGTCGGGGTCATAGAGCACGTGGAAAAAGAAGAACGGCGTGCCTTTTTGAGTGAAATCACAAGAGTCTCCAAAAAGAGTGTTCTTCTGGTTTTCCCTCAAAGTCGCGCCAAAAAAAGTGAAGACTTCGCCAGGTGGTTCATACGAAATAAAAGCGTTTTTCTGAGGGAGCATGAGACTAATGACCTTCCAAAGAAATCAGACGTTATTTCCGCTTTCGCGGGTTACCGCGTTCACGAAAAGAAACTCATGAACGCCGTAATCTGGATCCCATTAAAACTTATCTCAAGCCTATATCTGCGAGTCTTTGGAGAATACAAAACCCTGAATAATCACGTTTTTAAGCTCTATAGGAGTGTAGTGTATCCTTTCCTTAATTTTGGCACACCCTACTCAATCTACTTGAAAATAGAGAAGCAGAAAACATGAACCCGAAAATATCTGCAGGAGTCATCATCCGAAACGAAGAAAGATTGCTTGCCCGCTGTCTTGAGAGTATCAAGGATTTGGCGGACGAGATTATCGTAATCCACGACGGAGAATGCACAGACAACTCTCTAAATATCGCCAGAAAATACACAGACAAGATTTTTGTCAGGGAGAAATTCGGCAGCTGTGAGTTCCATAGGATTTTCTTCTTTGAAAAAGCCATGTATGAGTGGGTTCTAAACATCGATGCTGATGAGTACTTCCGAAAGGAGGATAGTCCTAAGATAAAAAAACTTGTTTCCGATGGAACAGTGGATGCTTACAGCTTCATATGGGAGTTGTGGAATGGTAAACAATATTTAACACACGGCTTTCCAAAGAAGACGGTACTCTATAGGAAAAATAAATTGTATTTTATCAGATTTCACGACTTCCACTGCCAAACTTATGGAAGAATAGAAGAGACAAATATAAAACTAATGCACGAACCGGAATACAATAATTACTCTGTTGAAGCATTCAAGACTAAATGGCTTCGATGGACCAGAATACAGGCAAAATCCTTAATCTCAGTTATCGAGAATCCAGAAACACTAAAAGTTTACAATACCGACGAAGAAGTTAAACAAAAGTTTCTCAGAAAATTATCTCTTGAAAAAAAATTCGCAAAGAACTATCTTATACCCCTCTGGTTTGTTGTTGGATTCACCCAATGGCTCTTTAGATACAAAGCCTACTTATCACTCTTCGGGTATAAGGTGGCGTTCTTAAAGGGCTTACAAGCGAGCTTTTTATGTTACTACATAAACAAATACGCAAGTGACAAATATGCCGGACATACAACTCCCAAAAAATCCTAAGATAGTTCTAATCAATCCCCCAGACCACTACAAGATGGGGGCACCTAAAGAGAGTTTAGAGGGTCTTTTTTCTTTTTTTCCGCTAGGTTTAGGGATGATTTTTGCAGTCCTCGAAAAAGAGGGTTATAACGTAGTTAGAGAGGATCTTTCACTTGCTAATTCAAAAAAAGAAATTTACGAAGCGATAAAAAAACAAAAACCAGATGTTGTAGGGACAACATGTTCCTCATGGACTCGTTTTGGTTCATTTTTGGTGATGAAAACTGTCAAGGAAGTTGATCCAGGGATAGTGACTATTATTGGTGGTCCACACGCCACTGTTCTGCCAGAGCACTGTATTAACCATTTCAGTTGCGATTATGTTGTCCGCGGTGAAGGTGAGCAGACAATAGTTGAGCTTATGGACAGTCTTCAACGAGGTACGGACTTGAGTAACGTTATGGGTATAGCATATAACGAGAGGGATCACGTTAAACTTACGGATACACGTCCATTTATCCAAGACCTTGACTCACTTTCTGTCCCAAAATACAAAAGGAATGGTATCGAAACCTCAAGAGGATGTCCCTACCACTGTAATTTTTGCAGTTCAACAGACTACTGGGGAGGGAAATGGAGGTTTCGATCTCCCGAAAAAGTTGTCGATGAACTAGAGATGCTGAATAAAAACTATGGTATTAAACACTTTTACTTCGTCGATGACAACTTTACCGTAATGGATGAACGAGTTTTGAGAATATGCAGAGAGATTAGCGAGAGAAAGATGGATATATCTTGGGAAGCAAGTACGAGAGTCAACACAGTAAAAAGGCATGTGTTAACTGAAATGAAAAAGGCAGGCTGCAATAAACTGACTTTTGGTGTTGAATCTGGTTCTTCTAGACTATTGAAGGCAATGGGGAAGGAGGCTACTCCCACCCAGATAAGAACAGCATTCAAGATTACAAGAGAAGTTGGCATAAACTCTCTTGCTAACCTCATTGTCGGTTATCCTGGGGAAGATGCATTTTCGATACAAGAGACTATAAATGTATTAGATAAAGCAAACCCAGACCACATATCAATAGCGATTTTCAGAATACCCCCACATACGCCAGTTGAGAAAATGGCAAAAGATAAAGGCTTTATAACCGATGAATTTTGGCTATCTGACAAAGCCCCACCAAAATACACCGCTGAATGGTCATACTTCGATTTGTATAAATTCAGCTTAAGCATTCAAACCCACTTCTGGAGGAAGAAAGGTCTCGTCCCACTAACAAAATTTGTAATGCATGCAATATCTGACGGCGTGAAGTTACCAATCAGAAGGTTGAGAGAAAAATACTTAATGG
>CAZJQY010000064.1:0-6058 GCA_964548095.1 uncultured archaeon | reverse complement strand
CCGTCTTCCCCATCGTACTCTACATTCTCAACCTCCTGTACACGCACTCCATCCGAAACATCGCCTTAGTCGACGTCCACGTCATATCCATGAACTTCCTCCTAAAGGCGGTGGCGGGCGCAGTCCTCATCAACGTGCCCGCAAGCGCTTGGCTCATCACCGCAGTCTACTTCATCGCGCTCTTCCTCGCCGTCTCCAAGCGGCTGGGGGAGCTGCTCCTTCTCGGAGATGACGCCGTCTCCTTCAAGGAGGTCTACCGCGTCTACACGCGGGAGCTCCTAGAGAAGATGAGTCTGGTCATCGTCTCAGTCCTACTCTTCACCTACATCATGTACACGTTCAACGCCCACGATAAGCCGTATATGATGCTCACCATACCGTTTGCTACCTTCATGGTGTTCCGCTTCCTCTACTTCGTTTCCATCAACCACAAGGCGGTGCGGAAGGTCGAGTACATCTTCCTCGACCGGCAGATTCTCGCATGCTTCGCCTTATGGATTATCGCAAGCTTCCTCATCCTCAGGTTCCTGCTATGAAAAAGGACATGCACGTCCACTCAAAATATTCGAGCGACGGCCGGATGGAAGTGAAAGAAATCCTCCAGATTGCGAAGGAGAAGGGCTTGGACGGCGTTGCGATAACCGACCACAACACCATCGCCGGCGGCCTCGAGGGGCTCAAACTCTCAAAAGACTATGACATCGAGGTGACGGTAGGCGCCGAGATTAAGACCGAATACGGGGAAGTCCTCGGCTACCACATAAACGAGGAAATCGAAAGCCGCGGCTTCTACGACGTCGTCGACGAAATCAAGCGCCAAGGCGGAGTCATCGCAATACCCCACCCATTCGACGCGCTGAGGGGAAGCTCAATCAACTCCCGGAAAACATTCCGCGAATTCAGAGACGACATCGACTACTTCGAAATAAACGGCAGGACGCTCCCCTACTTCAACAACAAGGCGCGCGCCTTCGCGGAAGAGGAGGCGATACCCCTCATCGGCGGCTCAGACGCCCACATGCCTTGGGAAATCGGAAGCGCCTACACCATCTGGGACGACGGAACCAACGTCGTCGGGAACGGGTCGATTAGGGCGCTCTACCCTCTTGCGAGAACAAAGTTCTATAAAATCTTCAGGATATAACCTAGTACTCCTGGAAGAGTTTTCCCCATGCCGTCTTGTTGAACTCCCGTATCCTCCTTCTCCCTTCGACGGGATACCACACGTAGTCGTGGAAGATGGCGGACCCCCAGATGCAGAAAGTAAAGAGGGGCGAGTGGAAGATGAGGGGCTCAAGGAACGAGAGCGCGCCTTTGCGGAAGAGCTGGTCTCCCGCGATGACAAGGCTTTTCTTTGTCTTGAAGCGGTAGTTGACGTTTCCGATGTCTTCGCCAACGATGTCGATTTGGTCGACGTCGCCGGTACCCAGTCCCCTGTCGTGGGCGATTTTTATGAACGGAATCTTCATGGGGTCGAAGCCCATCATCTTCGCCGACACCGCATCGATTGCGACCTGGTCCTCTGAGGCGAGGATGTAGTCCTTAACCTTCGGGTTCATGGCGCGCGGCCCGGCCCCGTCTCCCGCGACGGTCCCGTCGACTGCCGCGAAGATGCCGGTGTGAATCTCCTTCTGGATCATGAGCAGGTCAACGAGGACTTCATGAATCTTCTTGTGGCAGTGATGGCGCCGTGAGGTGATGAGCCCGCCGAAGGCGTTCTTCATGGCGCCGGTAATCACCGTGTGCCCGTGCGTCTTCTGCGTCGGAAGATGCACCACATTCTTCCCGAAGAACATCTCGGGTATCGTGAGGCTGTCCGTAAAAATCTCGTCCAAGGCGAGAAGCTCCCCCCGCGGCTTGTAGGGGATCCAGTTTACTCCAGTAAGCGGTACGAACGTCAAGCCGAATTTCTTGAGGACGCCGTCCCACTTGTTGAGTCTCGCGCCCTTGAGTGGGTCCGTCACCACCGTCCTGTTTTCAACCGGATAGAGGTTCCTGTAGCCGCCGTCATAGAGCGCCTTCAGGACCCCTTCAAGCTGCCACGGCTCAGTAGAGCATGCCGGAAAGTAAAGGCTCCATGAGAGGTTGAGCTTAAGGATTGTCTCCTTCTCTTTGGGGAGCGCCTTCCGGTAGCCGCCAAGCTCCATCACGCGCGCGTAGTCCTCTACGACGGTTTCCGGCTTCGTCTTTACGACCGCTACCTTACTCATTCTTCTTGAAGTATTCGACTGTTTTTTTGAGCCCCATGGAGAGTCCAGTCTTCGGAGTCCACCCGAGCTCTTTTTTTGCGAGCGAGACGTCGAGGAATATTCGCCGGACTTCGCCTTTAACTTCCGGTCCGTGGACGGGCTCGACAGGAGAATTCAGGAGCTTCTTTAGTTTAGACGTTACTTCGTTCACGGAGGATTCGACGCCGGCACCAATGTTGAAGGCTTTCTCTTTTGTTTTTTTCTTCAAGGCTTTTGCGTTTGCATCGGCCACATTACCCACGTAGATGAAATCGCGGGTCTGCTTGCCGTCTCCGAAGATGGTCGGGGTCTTCCCGGAGAGGAGCTTCTTTGTAAAGATTGCGACAACTCCCGCCTCGCCATACGGGTCTTGGCGTGGGCCGTACACGTTTGCGTATCGCAGGGCTGTGTAGTCTAGTCCATAGTTCACGCAGTACATGTGCAGGTAGTGTTCGACGGCGTGCTTTGACGCGCCGTATGGGCAGAGGGGGTTTATCGGGTGTTTTTCGTCTGCGGGCAGGTACTGCGGCTCCCCGTAGATTGCGCCGCCGGACGATGCGTAAACGATTTTTTTGACGTCAGACTTCCTGCAGCATTCGAGCAGGTTTAGGGAGCCCAATATGTTCACGCTGGCGTCGAATACGGGGTCGTCGATGGACTTTCGGACGTTTATCTGGGCTGCCTGATGGACCACGTAGTCTGGCTTTTCCTTCCTAAAGACTGAAGAAAGATTCGGGCTGCATACGTCCATCTCGATGAATCCCGCTTTATCGTTTATGTTCTGCCGCCTTCCTGAAAACAGATTGTCTACGACGCAGACCTCAAACCCGTCCTCGATGAGCTTGTCTGCGATGTGCGAGCCGATGAATCCCGCACCACCCGTCACCATCACCCTCATCGCAGAACCTCTTTGAAGTACGCAATCGTCTTCTCAAGTCCGTCATCCAAGGAGACCTTCGGCTCCCACTTGAGTATTCGCCCGGCTTTCGTTATGTCAGGCTGCCGAACCTTCGGGTCGTCCACAGGCAGAGGCTTGAAAACTATCTTAGACCCAGAGTCCGTCAACTCGATTATCTTTTTCGCAAGCTCAAGAACCGTCATCTCAACAGGATTCCCCAAGTTCACGGGCTCATTTTCCTTCGATTTCATAAGAAGGATTATCCCCTCGACGAGGTCATCTATGTAGCAGAAGGAGCGCGTCTGCGAGCCGTCGCCGAAGACGGTTATCGGGTTCCCTGCGAGCGCCTGGCTTATGAAGGCAGGGATTGCGCGTCCATCTTTCACTCGCATGCGGGGGCCGTGGGTATTGAATATCCGCACGATTTTCGTATCTATCTTGTGCACGCGCTGATATGCCATCGTCATGGCCTCCGCGAACCGCTTCGCCTCATCGTAGACGCCGCGGGGGCCGATGGGGTTCACGTTCCCCCAGTAGGACTCAGGCTGGGGGTGAATCTTCGGGTCCCCGTACACTTCAGAAGTCGAAGCAAGCAGGAACCCCGCACCCTTCGCCCGCGCAAGACCCAGCGCATTGTGCGTCCCCAAAGACCCGACCTTAAGCGTCTGAATGGGAAGCTCAAGATAATCTATCGGGCTTGCAGGGGATGCGAAATGCATGATAAAGTCAAGCGGGCCCTCAATGGTTATGTACTTCGAGACGTCGTGTTCGATGAACTCGATGTGCTTGCGGCCCACAAGATGTTCGATGTTCCTCTTGTTGCCGGTGATGTAGTTGTCCATGCAGACAACACGGTAGCCTTCCTCAAGAAGCTTCTCGCAGAGGTGGGAGCCGATGAATCCGGCGCCACCTGTCACCAAGATTCTCTTCATTTTTTTATTGACTTAAGGTATTTCCGGAACTCGTCGCTTAAGTCATCGCGCATCAACGCATAGTCCACTGTGGCCTTCAGGTAGTCGATTTTGTTCCCCAAGTCGTAGCGGACTCCCTCGAAGCCGCAGGCATACATCTTCTGTGTTCGGTTGAGAATCCGGAGGGCGTCGGTGAGCTGTATCTCCCCCCCTTTGCCTTTTTTCGTCTTCTTCAGGGCGTCGAATATCTGGGGGGTTAGGACGTATCTCCCGATGATTCCGAGATTTGAGGGAGCGTCCTCTGGTTTCGGCTTTTCAACGAGGTCTTTGATGAGGTAAATCGACTTCTCGACTTCCTCGCCGTCGACGATACCGTACGACTCAATCATGTGCTTTGGAACCTCCTCGACCGCGATGACGGGTGCATCGTATTTCTGGTACCAGTTAATTATCTGTTTAGTGCAGGGGACCTTCGAGTGGACGATGTCGTCCCCCAAAAGGACGACAAACGGCTCGTCGTTCACGTGCTTTTCAGCGCAAAGTATCGCATGACCCAAACCCTTCGCCTCCTTCTGCCTGATGAAGTGGATGTCAGCCAAATCCGCGATATGCTCCATCTCAGCCAAAAGGTCGTTCTTGCCCTTCTCCTTGAGGATTAGCTCCAATTCGACAGAGCGGTCGAAGTGGTCTTCGATGGCGCGCTTCCCCCGCCCGGTTATGATGAGGATGTCGTCGATGCCGGATGCGACAGCCTCCTCGACGACAAACTGTATGGCCGGTTTGTCGACTAAGGGGAGCATCTCCTTCGGCTGTGCTTTGGTTGCCGGTAAAAATCTTGTTCCGTGTCCTGCTGCAGGTATCACCGCCTTCATTTTCTTCACCAACACAGTCCTTCGTATTCGACGTCTTTTGATAGGAGGTCTGTGTTCACAATCTTTCGGGTGTCAAACAATCTCTTTTTTCTCATGGGCGTGCAATCAATGTTCTTGAACTCTCCCCACCCCGTAAGGATTAGGGCAAGGTCGGCGTCCTTTAAGGCCTCCTTGCTGGACGAGGCGTAGGCTATCGAGTCGCCGAATATACGCTGCGCGTTCTCAGAGGCTTGGGGGTCGTAAGCGCAAATTATTACCCCCTCCTCGACTAAAGCATTGACTATCGGCACTACCGGGCTCTCCCGCATGTCATCGGTATCGGCCTTGAATGCGAGACCGAGCACTGCAATCCTCTTCCCGCGCAATGAGCCGAACCTCTTCCTGACCAACGCAACGACGCGCTTCGGCTGCCTCCTGTTCACCTCAAGCACGCTCTCAAGAAGTATCGGCTTCATGCCGACGGCCTTCGCCTTGTATACGAGCGCGGAAACGTCCTTGGGGAAGCACGAGCCGCCGAAGCCGGGGCCCGCGTTTAGGAAGTGCGGGGAGATGCGTTTGTCCATGCCGATTCCTTTCGCCACGTCGTAGACGTCTATTCCCATCTCCTTGCACATGTTACCGACCTCGTTTATGAAGCTGATTTTTGTGGCGAGGAACGAGTTGGCAGTGTATTTTATCATCTCCGCGGTCTTCAGGTTAGTCCGGAGGACGGGCGCAGTGAAGTTGAAGTAAATGCTTTCGACGGCGTCCCCAGACTTCTGGTCGAGCGCCCCGATGACAATCCTGTCTGGGTTCATGAAGTCTTGGATGGCAACACCTTCTCTCAGGAACTCGGGGTTCATGGCGACGCCGAAGTCTTTCCCCGCTTTTTTGCCGGAGTGTTTCTCGAGTAGCGGTATCACAACGTCTTCGGTTGAGCCGGGGATGACGGTGCTTTTAACCACGACGACGTGATACGTCTTTTTCCCGGAAAGTATTCTCCCCAACTCCTCCGAGACCTTCCGCACATACTTTAAGTCTACTTCCCCGCCGTCGTCTGACGGAGTCCCGACGCAGATGAACGTTACTTCAGAGGAGAGTACCGCCTCCTTTATGTTGGTTGTCGCCGTAAGGTTTCTTCCGACAACAACCGACAGGATGTCCTCAAGG
>CAZJQY010000063.1:0-6084 GCA_964548095.1 uncultured archaeon | reverse complement strand
CGACCTTAAGGCACGGAAGCTCGTCCTACTGCTTGCCCGGTGCAGCATCGAATACTGGGGACGCTCCCGCTCAGTTGTGGGGGAGGGTGATCGGCTTCTTATAGTGAAACCAGACACCACCCTCATCGTCCACAGCCCGGAAGGCTTCAAGCCGCTCAACTGGATGAGCTCTCCCACGGACTCGAGCGTGGAGGTGGCGGAGGGGAGGATGCTCTTGCACAGTCAGAGGACGAAAAAACCTTTTGAGGAGATTAAGGTTTGCATCTCGGATGTTTTGGAGTACGTGAGTTACGAGGGCCTTGCGGACCGGACCCGGATTACCGTGACGCACAATGAAAAGGACATGAGGGATTACCTTGCACGGCACCCGGAGGAGGTTGACCCGGAGTTCAAGCTTAAGGCTGTGGAATACAGGAGTCCGCTGGGATTCTTCGACCTGTATGGTAGGGTAGGGGATACGTACACGGTGGTCGAGTTGAAGAGCGAGCGTGCTGGATTGCCGGCGGCTTTGCAGGTGATTCGGTACCGTGACTGGCTGAGGACGCACCTTAGGGAGGATGTCGGCGGAATCCTAATGGCTCCTTCAATCACGCCGAACGCACTCACCTTGGTGAGGAAGGAGGGCGTTTCCTTCAGGAAGTTCGACATCAGAAAGATTGCGACGACGAAGAAGCCGGCGCACACGCTCGAACGATGGATTTGAGCCCCTTTTTTTCTTGTCTTTCCCGTATGATAGTATGCCAAGGCACGTAAAATCCGTGAGGAAGGCTGATGCACCCTTGCGCCCCGAGCTGCGGGAGCTTAGGGGGGGTATTCTTTCGAGGATTCCGCCGGTGACTGGGGCAGACGTCGTTGAGAGGTTTTCCTCAGTCGCAGACGACATGTTTGATGTTGATTTCGAGGGCGTCTCCATATACTCGAAGGAATTAGACGTCAGAAGACTTGCAGAGGAGCATGGCGTGGGCTTTGCGGGGGTTGACGTTCCCGAACGAGTTGGCTTAGTGAGGTTGTACCCTGAAATCAGGTTCAGGGACGAGGGAGTGTGGTCTACGGCAAGCTTGGGTCTCGGACTGCGGAGAGGTGCGAAAGATCTGGTTAAGGGCATAGTAAGCACTCACTGGATGTACCATGATTTTCCTGAGGAGAAGCCACCGGAGGCGCACCAGTTGAGTGACGTAACCTGCTGGGCCAAATACCACGTCATCGTCCCGGAAGAAGGCCGAGAACTTTCTATTCCCTACAGGACGCACGATGGCATGCAGCGCAAGGTTGTTATTCCAACCGAGGGAAGACCTGTCTTGCTGTTGAACCCGGTGCAGTTCACGTACATAACCGGTGACTTAGCGGCCATGAGAAAAGAGCTGAGCGATGAGATAGACTCATTGAGGAGAGAAGACTGCGACAGGGGGAGGATAAGGGAGGTTGAGCGAAGGCTTAAGCTTATCGGCGAGGGTGAAACTTCAGGCGGGAGGATGCCGAGGGCGAGTCCCTTCAGGCACGAGGACAGGCATCTTGTGCTGGGATTGGTCGGATTGGACATTGCACGCTCCCTTGGCGTGGGCGACATTGCACTGCCTTCGAGAGAGCTTTTGAGGGAGGAAGTCGGGCATTTCTACCCAACACTCGCACGCAAGATGGCGAGGGGGGCTGACAGTCTCGTGTTCCCGGAGAGGTACCGGCAGATGCTAGATTTCCTGAAGCAGGCTCCGACATTCAGGGTGTTTGAACTTGAGCTTCGTTAGTTTTCTCCCAGCTTCACTTCCACGATGTTGGATACTCCGCTCTGCATGGAGACGCCGACGACTGAGTCAGCGTGCTTGATGAGTGAGTTGTTGTGTGTTACGAGGATGAACTGGGCGTCCGATTCCTTGAGCATCTGGGCGAGGCGGACGGAGTTCGTCTTGTCCAAGGCCGCGTCTAGTTCGTCGACGATGTAGAAGTATGACGGCTTGTACTGTTGGATGGCGAGCAGGAACGCTGAAGAAGTCAGAACTTTCTCCCCTCCAGACATGGCCTCAAGGTTCATGACCTTCTTGCCGCCGGGGGATGCCTTGATGAGGAGGCCGCTCTCGGATATCTCCTTGGGGTTGTCGAGGATGAGGGTTCCCTCCCCATCCGATATCTTGTGGAATATCTTCTCGAAGTTCTCCTTAACGGTTGTGAACGCCCTCATGAAAACCTCGTATTTCTTCTGCTCGACCTGCGCCATGAAGTCGAAGATGCTCTGGCGCTCCTGCTTGAGAGTGTTCAACCGGGATTCGATGCCCTCATATTCCTTGAGCGTCTGGTCGTAGACCTCAATCGCCCGCATGTTGATGGAGCCGAAGTCCTCAAGCTGGCGCTCGAGCGTCATGATGGAGCGCTCGACCTGGCTGACGGGAGCGTCAATGAGCTCAACACCCGCGTATTCAGCGAAATCGGCGCGCAGGGCCTCAAGCTCGGCCTCAGCCTTGGCCCGCTCAACGAGCGTCTGCTGGATTTTCTCTGAGACGCCGGATGCGCTGAATTCGACGGTCGACACCTCAGAGCTCATGCTAGTTATCCGCTCCTCAGCCTTCTCCCGCATCTCTAGGAGGCTTCTAATCTCCTCGCCGAGGGTGGATGCCTCCTCCTCAACCCCCGCCCGCTCCTTCCGCAGGGTTTGAAGCTCCTTGTCCTTGAATGACTTCTCCTCGATGAGCTGCCGTCTCTCGTCGTCGAGCTTGGTTATCCTGACTTCGGCGTCAGTGAACTGTTCCTGAGTTGTGCGCTTTTTCTCGGCAAGGCTTGACTGCCTGACCTTGAGCTCGGTCTCCTTGCCCTTGAGCTCGTCGAGGGCTGTCGTATTGTGTTTTTTCCGTTCCTCGAAGAGTTTGGATAGGTTTCTCTCGCATGTTTTACGCTCCAGCTCGCAGGATGCTAGCTCCCGCTCGCACTCCTGAGCTTTCTCCCCGCAAGCCGTGCGCTCCTCCCCAGTTTTGGCGCGCCGTTTCCCGAGCTCGCCAATCCGCTCGTCCACGCGCTTCTGCTCGAGCCGGAGCCGCTCGACCTCAGTCTTCTCGTCGACGAGCTTCTGGTAGTCGAGGAGTTTCGCCTCGGCCTGCACGATGTCTGCGAGCAGTATCTCCCGCTGCTCGGTGAGACGCGCAATTTTTACGCCCAGCTGCTCGATTTCTTTTTCCAGCTCCTCGAGGTTCGAGAACCCGATTTCGACGGACTTGGCAATGTGTCCACCGGTGAGGGCGCCACTTTTTTCTAGGAGGTCTCCTTCGAGCGTCACCATCCGGTGTTTTCCGACGCCGATTTTTTCGGCAGCCTTCAAGTCCCGGACGACGAGGGTGTCGCCGAACACGTATGCGAAGATGGTCTTGTAGCGTTCCTCGGTCTTTACGAGGTCTCGCGCAAAACTCTCCGCGTGGGAGGGGAGGTCCTCCTCGATGCGGACGTTGAGTTTGTCCAGCGGGAGGAATGTGGCTCTCCCCACCTGCTTCTTCTTCAGGTACTCGATGCATTTTCCTGCGACCTTCACGTCGTCGACGACGATGTTCTGGAGCCGGCTTCCAGCCGCAACCTGCAGGGCAATCTCAAAGCGCTCGTCGGAGACAGAGCCAAGCGCTGAGACGGTGCCGTGGATGCCGGGCAAAACGTCCTTTAAGCGCATGACCGCCTTCACCGCGCCTTTCACGCCACCGCCCGCCTCCTCAATGGTTTTGAGCTGCGTTTTCTTGCGCGCCTCCTGAAGCTGGTGCTCCTCAAGCGCCTTCCCGAGCTTCTCGTACTCTGACTTGTTTTTGGAAAGAGCTTCACGAAGCTTGCCGTGCTCGCGCTCTTTGACGCGGTAGGCTTCCTCGATGCCCGCAATCTGCTTTGCGATTTCCACGCGCTCGGTTGATGCGAGGTCGACCTCCTTCTTGACCTCGCTCTCCTCGACCTCCTTTGAGGCAGCCTCCCTGCGTTTGTCGGCAATCGCCTCAGCAAGCGTTTTCTCCCGCGACTTGAACTCGACGACGGCGATATGCGCCTCCTCGACCTCCCGTTCGAGCTTGGGTTCCGAGGCCTTCTTCGACTCGTGGGCTATTTTCTTTGAAAGCTCCTCGATATCGTGGGCTACGACAGGAAGCTCCGCCTCGAGGGACGCAAGCTCAGCCGCGAGCCGCCTGCGCCGCTTAGCATACTCTGACAACTCGGGGTCGAGGGCCGCCTCCCGCTCGGACAGGGCGTTCAACCGCTCCTCAAAGCCCCTGATATCCGTGGAAAGCTCTGTGAAGCGGCTCTTGCTTTTGCCCTCCTCGAGGGCGAGAATCTTCCGCCCAATCTCCTTGAGGTTCGCCCGCTCGACCTCGATTTTCTCGCGCACGCCCTTGACCTTCAGGAGATGCTCCTCCTTCTCCCGGGAGAGCTCCGCCGCCTTCTCGTCGAGACGCTGCATGCGGTTCTCGACCTTCTTGACGTTATGATTCACGAGACTTGCCTTGTTTTTCGTAAGCTCGTCGCGGACGCTCTTAAACTTTAGGGCATCATCCCGCTCCTTCTTAAGCCGGACAAGGTAGCCCTGCTTCTCCCCCAAAACGATGTGAGTTTCAGAAATCCTGTCTTCGACCTTCTCAAGCTCCTTTAATGCTCTTGCCTTCTTCTTGTCGTACTCGGCGATGCCGCAGAGGTCGTCGATTATGACCCGACGCTCGACTGGCTTCATCTCGATGACTTTGGTGACGTCGTCCTGGAGGATGATGTTGTATTCGTTGTCGCCGACGAGGTCTAGTATCTTGTCCCGCGCCACGCGCTGGTCGTTGAGCTTGTAGAGGCTGCGGCCCTCATTGTCGACCATGCGCGCAATCTGGTAGGTCTTGCCATTTGCATCAGAGAGCGTCAAGGAGACAACGGCCTTCGCGGCCGGGGTTCCGCCTAAGCCTCCATTGAAGATGAGGTCTTGGATGACGTTCGCCCTAAGCCCCCGGGACTTTCCGAGAACGAAACAGACGGCTTCCGTGAGGTTGGATTTCCCGGAGCCATTCGGCCCTACAATCGCCGTGAACTTGTCAGGAAACGCGATAACGGTCTTGTCCCGAAAGCTTTTAAACCCCCTAACCTCGAGCTTGTCTAAACGCATCTTAGGAATTCAAATTAATTAGATGTATGAGTTTAAATCATTAGGGATGATACAAATCGTTTACGACGTGAAGGCATACCGGAGGCTCCTCGCAGACACCGTGCGGGAGGGGGTTACCGTCGTCGAAATCGGGCTGAACACGGGAGGCAGCACACGCGCATACGTCGGGAAGGCGAAGCTCGCAGTCGCCGTCGACAAGGCAGAGCAGGCCGAGCGCACGTTCGGAAGACTGGCGAAGGCGCATGCAAACCTCGTCTTCCTAAGAGAGGATGCCCGAGGGTTTGAGGCGATAAAGAAGGTGATGAAGCACACGAAATCCTGCGACGTCCTCGCCGTCGACCTCGGCGGCGGCCGCTACGCAGACACCGTCTTCAAGGTGTGGGCCACCTGGAGCGGCGTCTTCAAGCCTCGCGACAGCGTAATACGGTCCAGAGCCCTCGCCGAATTCCTGCAGCGCGCGAAAATCTCGGACACAACGCTTCTCGCTGAGTTTCCGGACGCCGGCTGGCTTGCGACTTGGGGTCGGGCAACCCCGTATAAGCTGCGCAGGCAACTGGACGAATTCAAGTACTGGATTGACATCACCAAGCCGCTTGATTAGTGGCGTGAGTCGGACAGCACACTAAGCTTGCAGTTCAGTACTCCGCGCGTTGCCGCAATTTTATCTGAAAGTTCTTTTAAGTCTTTCTTCGGCCCAGACGCAATCAGTACTTCGCAGCATAGGGAGTGGGTGATGTGGGAGTGCATGGTTGCTCGGATTATTTCGTCGAAGTCGTGTTGTATGCTCGTGAGTTTCTCTGTCACGTCTCCTGTGTGGTGGTCGTATATGAAGGATAATGTGGCTATGAACTCTCCTTTTTCTTCCTTATGCCACCTTTTTTCCTTGATGAAGTCCGTAAGAGCGTCTTGTATGGCCTTCGAGCGGCTTGCGTAGCCGAGGTCTTTTACGGTTTCGTCGAATTGTTTCGAGAGGCTTAGTGGAATTGATACTCCGA
>CAZJQY010000062.1:0-6124 GCA_964548095.1 uncultured archaeon | reverse complement strand
GTAGGTGATGTTTGCGGGGCTGAGCGCCGACCCTGTGACGTTCACCTTGTCTTGGACGACGCCGGTGTAGGTGATGCAGCCGGCGTTCGCAGCGACGAAGGCAATGACGCACGCGAGCAAGAGCTTTTTGTCCATCATACGTACTCCATGTTCGAGAGGTTGCTGATGTAGGCTATGGGCGGCGCCCGGGTGAGTTGGACTGCCGCGTAGGCGTCGATTAAGCCGGCTCCCTCATCGTTTAATGGGAGTCCGAGGTCGTGTGCGGTATCCTCGAGCGCGGCTTTTACTTGCAGCGGACTCCATTCGGGGTGGGCTTGCAGCAGCAGCGCCGCAGCACCGGCGACGTGGGGGGTCGCCATGCTCGTGCCCGAGATGGCGACGTGGTTGCCGTCGAGGCAGGGTGTCCCGCTGTCGCTGAATGCGTCATCCCAGCGTGTCGAGCAGATGAGCACTCCAGGCGCAACAACGTCGGGCTTCTGGTAGATGTAGACTGGCCCCCGGGAGCTGAATTCCGCAATCGCCAGGAAGTGCTCCCAGACGGTGAGGTTTACTTCGACGGTCTTGTTTGAGAGGAGGTTTTTCAGGTAGGTGCCGTTTTCCTGGGATAGCGCGGCCGCAGGTATTGCTGAATCGTTTTCAAGGGTCCCGTAGAAGTTTCCTGGGAAGTTGTTGTAGATGAGCGCGCCCGCGGCGCCGGCAGCATAAGCGTTTCCGACCTTCTCGCGGAAGGTTATCTCCCCCCGCTGCATGAGGACGATGTTTTCCGAAACGTTCACACCCGAAAAGTTTTGCGGGTAACCCAATCCCCCGTACGCAAGCTTCCTCACAAGTCCCGTGGATGCGGTCGTGTTTGAGAACCTTAAGGCTAGTGAAGGAAGCATAAGGTTCTCCTCGGAAGAGACAAGGAGGCTTGAGTTCCGCTCTCCCTGAGACTGGTTGACTTTATGGGCTGCGCCGACGGTGATAGCCTTCCGCGCACACCCCGGCGAATCAACGGTGCCTGCGTCCGGGCCGCTGTTGCCGGCCGCCACCACGACGACCACTCCCGCGTCAACGGCGTTGTCCACCGCCTGCGACATGGCGTCGAAGGGGTCGCCGCTTCCGCCCAAGCTCATACTGATGATATCCCAGTGATCTCTCGTGTCACCGTCTTGGTTGGGGTCAACAACCATCTCGATAGCGGCGATTATGTCCTCATCCGTTCCTGAACCTCCCGAATCCAAAACCTTGTATGCCACAATCTGCGCGTCAGGTGCGACACCCGTGACGTTTCCTTTAGCCGCAACAATCCCTGCGACGTGGGTTCCATGCCCCTGGTCGTCCATCGGGTCCTCGTCATAGTTTACGAAATCATATCCCCCAGCAAACTTCGAGCAGTTCCACTCCGACTCGACGCTGCCGTTCAATACCCTATCAACCTTGAAGCCCCAGTCTGTGACCATCTCATCAGACTCAAGCCTTATGCGGACGGAGTCTCCCGGTATGCTCCTGCTCCAAAAGTTATCGCGCACGCCCGTGAACGACTGGAACACCGTGCCATTCGGATACTCAACGTACACGTAGTCGTACCCTGACTCGACGTCAATCTTCTCGAAGTGGGCTGCGATTTCAGTGAACCCTCCTTTTGTGATAATCCAACTCTCGTTTAAGTCGTCTTCATAAGGGTGCTGCGACTCGAGCGTGTAGTTCACGGCGTTCCCCACTATTGAAGTTGAGGGACCTCCGCAACCGCCGAAGTCTGGGTGCGTGTAGTCGACGCCCGTGTCGATGACGGCAACCGTGACGTTTACGCCGGTGATATTGCGCCCCATCGAGTCGTTGAGACTCCAGACTCTGTCAGCCTGGATTTGGGGGACGCTGTCATAGAGGAGGGCATGGTACTCTTTGATGGGGTAAACGGCCTTGACGTACGGGAGACGCATGATACGGAGCATGTCGGCTCGCGTTCCGTCAACCGACACGCCGTTGAAAACATTCCGATATGTTCTCCGCACCTTCACGGGAGCGACCTCCTCGATTTCCCTGACGGCGTCCTCCTGCATCCTTGAGAGGCCCTTACGATACGACGTCATGGATGCCGGACCGCCTGACGCTCCAGCCTCCCCAACACTCATCTTCTGGCGTGCGACAACCGGCGGCCCCGCGAACTCGACCAAATACCCCCTCGGCGAATCAGGAATGTCCACCGAAACAACCTGCGGAGGATACGCTCGCATGGTGTCGCCCACACCCTGCCGCCTGAGGACATCCTCAAGCACCCCCTCATCCGCTTGGAATAAACGAGAAACCCTGCGCAAGGTCTCCCTCAGACCAAGATTTTGCCCGAGGAGGAAATCAAAGTGGTCTCTTGCGCGCGAGAACTCTCGTGTAATCCTCGCGGATGCCGACACAGAACTGCCTCGGGTGAGCGTTTCGTTTACTGTCGCGTCGTCGGTTGGCGTGCGGCGGGTTCCGTTCTCTGATAGGAGGACTCCCTCAACAACTCCTACTGCGAGAACGGCAAGCATGCATCCGATGCAGAGAACCCAACCACGCCTCATGTTATCCATTTAATATATCCGAACTCCCCATAAATACGTGCCGCCGTTGCGAAGAACGCCTTGAAAATTGTGTGAGGTGTGGCAAAACGGCTGGCGTACACTGCGCTGTAGGCGTCTTGCACGACCTTGACCCTGAACGGATCTCGGGGGAGTGATGCCCTCCACCGGAGTGAATGCAAACCAACCCCAGCGCAGGACATTCCTCTCAATCTTTTTTACAGGCGTCAGAATGGTATCTGCGTGTTCTCAGAGGTGGCGTACGGCAAGAAGGGATGCGAGGCCGAGGGGTATCACGTAGTATGCAAAGTAGTGGAGTTTTCCTTCTCGCACGATTTTCATGAGGTAGCCGAGGCTTGCGTAGCCTACGATGAGGGAGGCAAGAAACCCCATGGCGTAGGATAAGGGGGAGGATATCACACCCCCAATCATCCCGTCTGCTTCGAGGAGGATGCCTCCGACGGCGGCTGGAATCAGGATGAGGAACGAAAACCGCGCAGCCTGCTTGCGCTCGACGCCGAGGAAGATGGCGGTTGCGATGGTTGCGCCCGAGCGGGATATCCCGGGCACGATGGCGACTCCTTGGGCAAGCCCTATGATTGCCGCTGAAGCCCAGTCGAGTTTCACGGGCTTCTTCTTGAGATGGGATGCTGCGAGGAAGATGCCGGTGACGATGAGTCCTATTGACACGGACGTAACGTCGGCGTACATGCCTTCGAGTATGTCCTTGAATCCGACGCCGATGATGCCCGTTGGTATTGAGGCGGCGAGGATGAGGCAGGCGAGTTTGAGGTCTGCAGTCTTCTTAATTTTTTCCCCCTCTAGAAGCGTCCGGGTCGCCTTCAAGAGGTCTGATGCGATTTTGTAGACGTCGTCTCTGAAGTAGGCGACCACCACGAGGAAAGTCGCCACGTGGAGGAACGCGTCGAACCCGATGGACGCAGGCGCCCCCAAGAAGCGTTGGGCGAGCACCAAGTGGCCTGAGCTTGACACGGGAAGCCACTCCGTCACACCCTGCAATGCCCCGAGGAGCACCGCCTCAAGCGTCGTAGTCATTTCGTGTATACTATTTATCCTATGGCTTTTAAGTTGCGAGAAGTAAGTGTTATCATGGCGCGAAAGGGGAAAGGCAACCCGCAGCCGAAGCCGCCGTCATCCCACGGCATCCCATCGGATGAGTCCCTGTGGCTTCCGAGACCTGACGGACGGGAGGTCAAAGAGAAGGGCGGCTTAGACAAGACCGTCATCTGGGGTGTTGCGGACGTCATCGACTTCATCTTCCCGAAAGCCTACCAGCCGAAGTACCATGAAGTCGCCGTAAAGTTCACCGAACTCCTGCTCGCAAACGACGTCGTCACGAAAAACGAGATTGGAAAATTCCTGAAGGAAACCGGCTACTCGCGCGTGACGCTTGAGAGCCGCGTAATACCCAAGCTCGTCCACTTCGGCCTCATAAAGCGCGAGCGCGAATACAAGGCCGGCTTGGGGAAAGGACGCTCCCTCGTCCTATCGGACTCCCTCACGTTCACAAACTACCTAGAACGCATAGGCTTCGCCTGGAACACGCTCGTATCAACCGCGCGCGCGAGGCGGGGAAAACAGAAGAAGCTGGAAGAGGGAGCCTAAATTACTACTGGTAGTGCTATCAGGTTCCACCCTGTAACCATCATGATTTCCTGGTTTTGGGTTCCAGCCCCCATAGCGTATAAGCTTAAGTGGCTTACGTTAGCCCACATGAAGTCGGCGGTGATGTTGACGCCAGTCGCGTACACCCAGCTCATGGTGTTGTTGTCGAGCTTCTGCCAGACTGAGAGCGACTCGTTGAGCCAGTAGATGGCGAGGTTTGCTTCTTGCACTCCGGCGGCGTCGACTTCAGCTTGGGTGTAGTATAGCCTGAGGAGGATGCTTGCGAGCGCGTCTTTGAGGGCTTGTGAGGCTTCGATGTCGTAGTACTTGTTTAGTGCGGTGACGCCGAGGCTCGCGTTGGTGGGGTTGCCTGCGTACGCCGTCACGTTGATGCTGGCCTGCGACACGTTCGCGGTCGTAACGACTGCGATGGTGACGTTCACGTCTGAGGCGTTGATTTCAGTGCTTGAGTTCGCCGGGATGTCCTCGGTTATGTTTTGGGTGACGTGGGCTATGGTGGTCGTTGACGTCGAAGACGTTGTCGTTGTTGTGGTGCTGGTGGTTGACGTGGTGCTGCTAGTGGATGAAGTCGTTGTTGTCGTTGTGGTAGTGGTCGTGGTCGTTGTCGTTGTTTCCGCCTCCCCAGCCAAATATTCTGCACCATAAGAGTAGCTTCCTCCAGTCTCCTTGCCGACGATGATTAAGGCCACAATCTTTACGCTCGAGGCGAACGATGAGATGGTAAGGAACCCTCGTCTTGCGGAATCAAGGCTCATCCCGGACACAGCGAGCGTGTTTGTGCTGTTTGCTTCGGCAGCGTATACCGCGAACGCCGCGGAGTCGGCTCCGTCGAATGAGGTGTTTAGGCTGTCTCCGCTTCCGTTGTAGAATAGTATGTAGTCTCCCGCGTAGGCGTTCACTGAGTCTCCCCCGGACGCGGGGTATGAGGCTTTGGCTGCGGTGAAACCCATAGTCAGGTTGATGCTATCGTAGCCGTATTCTCCGCTTAAGAAGTTTGTGTCGTCCACGACGTTTGCGACAACCCAGCGCGGGAAAATCTGCTGGAAGGATGCGTTGTATCCTCGCTGGGATAGTGTAGAGTCCACGCCCGCTGTTCCGTTGGCTGTGTTGTTGACGAGAGCCTTGATGGTCTGGTTTCCGCCGTAGTGCTCGGAAAGATACAGCGTCCAAAGGTATGCTGCCCCGTAGTTTTGGATTGTCCCGCTCCAGTTCGTAAGTGTCGTGTCCGGGAAATTCTCGAAGTATAATACATGAGACTCGGGGTGTCCTAAACCGTTCACGTACTGGGCGTAGTCCGCGCAGCCTTCGTCAACCCATGTTTCTTCTCCAGCGTCATGGTGCCAGTGTATCATGTGCTGGAACTCGTGGGCGAGAGTGCCGAAGCTGTTGTTGACGCCCTCCCCGAATGCCGGCGTGTGGTTCCTGTCGGGAATCCAATCGGTTCCGTTCCAGTCGTCGATGAGCGGGAACGTGTCTATGAAAATCATCTTCCGCTGGTTGCTGTAAGGGCATGGGGGGCACGACGGAGTGTTGTTAGCCAACTCGTGGAGCGAGTAGAAGTATCCTCCAATGTAGGCGCCCCCAGCGTAGCCTTCGCTCTGGTCGCCGTCGATGTCTAAGAGGAGTATCGTCACGTGGCCGTCTCCGTCCACGCCGCTCGGCCGCTCCTCCCCAAAGTAGAGTCTGTCCCTCCCATAGATGTCCTCATCAGACAGAGCGTCGTCGAAGACCTGCGTTATCGCGTCAACATCCTCCTGCGTGATGTAGCCGCTGTTCGACCCAGTATACCAGACGTCGCTTCCGCCCGGCTCCTTAAGTTCAACGTAAACGTAGACGTTGGCGGTCTTGTTCCTCAAGGTGGCGTTGATTTTCTTGTCATAGTAACCCCCATTGTCCTCATCATAAGTCCAGAACTCCCTGACATCTCCCACATTCTCCTC
>CAZJQY010000061.1:0-6132 GCA_964548095.1 uncultured archaeon | reverse complement strand
CAAACGCCACCTCTTCGACGACTGCTTCAGCCAGCTAGCATACCACATGTTCGTGAAGGCGGAAGTCTTAAGGCTTGCCTGCGACTGTGGGGTAGTACTCACCGTAAACCCCCTAGCCGACGTCCTAAACGAGCCTATGGAGTGCGCAGTCGTCAGGAAAGCGGACGGCTTAAGGAAGGTTGAGGAATTCTTAAGCCGCACGGACGATTTCCTGCAAGAAGAATGCGGGGTGCCGCTCACGTACCCGAGGGACATAAGAGAACGCCGGATAAGAGAGCACGCCTACCTCCCCATCAACTCAGCGCGAGAGCTGCTCATTTATCCCGCCGACTTCCGTAAAAACCTTGAGCTTCAGCGGCCGCCGGACACTTCCGACCCGCTCACTGAAAGGGACGTGAAGAGTATGAGGGCTTGGTTCAACGACTGGTACCGCAGGAACCCCTACAAGGCCGCAGCACTCGTCGACGAGCTTTCAAGCGGAGTCTTGCGGAAGACGGAACGACAGATACTCAAAGTCCAGACGCCGTTCGGGGAAGCTGGGGGGATTCCCGCAACTTTTGTGATATCCGATTACCCGAAGTACGTAAGAGACAGGATTATGGGGGACATGATTTAGGCCGACTGCGGGAGTTGTGTATTTAATAAGCAACGCTCTAATACGTTTGTCATTTGAGGTGAAGAGTAGATGGCACGTTTCCCGGAAGCGGAAAGATGCATATTCAAGGGAGTCTGCATGAACTGCAACGCGAAGAACCCAGTCAACGCGACGAAATGCAGGAAATGCGGGAAAGTCTTTACAATCCGACGGAAGAGGAAGAAACGCTCGGCTGCGGGAGGCTAAGAAGACGCTAGGATGAGCGAGAAGATAACGTACCTCGCTTTGGCAACCGCGATTGTGGGGTTGCTCGTCTTAACGTACGCTTCAGAGGCAGTCCATCCTCCGAAAGCCCTTATTTCTCGCATAACGCAGGCTGACGTCGGCAGGACAGTCCGCATTCAGGGTTCTGTCGAAGACGTGCACGTGTTCAAGGGGGGGTCGGCCATCGTAACAGTAGCGGATGAGAACGCGAGCATCAGCGTTTACTTGCCTTACACAGTAGCGCAGAAAACGAATGCGACCGCGCTAAAAGACAAGCGCATTGAAGTCGTTGGTACGGTCAGCGTCTATGAGGGGAGGATTGAGCTGGCCGTTGAAGGCGCTGATAAGATTACACCCTTGCTATGAAGGTTCACGTCTCGACTCTGTCAAAGCACGCATTCTGCCCGAGGGCGGTGTACCTTGAGGATGTCTTGCGTCTTACTCCGGCGTCCAGCAAGGAAAAAGAGAGGGGGCTTGTAGGCCACGCAATACGGAAGGAACTGTCGCTGCGACAAAGCAAAGTCCTCGGCAAAGTCTCGGACGCACGAGAGCTTACCCAGCTGCTGCTCGCAGAGCTAGACAGGATACTCGAGGATGCGCCCCGCATCTACCGGGAAAAACTTTTCCTCCTAGACTACGAGACCTACGTTCAGGAACTCAAGTCACAGCTGATACAGGAGATTGGGGTCACGTCGCAAAAGCTTTCTGAGCTCGTCTCTGAGGCGGGGCTTGAGCGGGCGCTTAAGCTCGTGACTCCTGATAAGGTCGAGTATACCCTGTCTTCGGATGCACTCAATCTCACGGGCAGGGTCGACAAGCTCATGCGCGACGGCGAAGCCCGGTTCCCCATCGAGATTAAGACTGGGACGCCGCCGAAGGGTGTGTGGACGGGCGACAGACTGCAGGTGTGCGGCTATCTCCTGCTGTGTGAGGAGGAATTCAGCCAGGAAATCCCCTACGGGTTTGTCGAGTACACGCAGACGTTCGACCGGCACCCCGTGCTCGCCTCAGAGAAGCTTAGGAGGACGACACTTGAAACAAGGGACAAAATCGATGAGATACTCGAAGGCAGCGTCCCTGATATATGCCCGCACGGCTCCGGAAGGAAATGCGCCTCATGCGGGTTCAAAGAAGCATGCTACCGGATTTAAGAAGCCTTCTCCTCTTTCTTTAAGTGCTTAATCTTCTGCGTTATGAAACCCACAATCTTATTCCGAGTGCCCTTACTATCGACCGTGCAAAGATCCTGGACCGTCACCTTGTTCTTGTTGAAGTCGACGGTGAACTGAGTCGGATACTTCTCCAAAAGCTCTTCCGCAATCCGGGCAATATACTGCTGCGTTATGTTTCCCATGCTTTTACACCACCATAAACTTCGTGTAGCCTATATTATGGAGGGGGATGTATTTAAAACCGTACAATTGGTTGATGAGCTCAAGCAGGGACTCCTGGTGCTCGGGCCGCACAATCCGCGGCTCCCCGCTTAAGCCGCCGAGGTTTTTGGCGACCGAAACAGCCTCATCGAACCCGCCGACAGCATCAATCAAGCCCAGCGTCAGAGCCTCGCTGCCAAGGTACACTTGACCGCTCGAAATATTCTCGACGAAATCCTGGGAAAGGCCGCGGTTCTCCGCGACATCCGCGACGAAGTCGAGGTAAATCTTGTCAATCATATCCTGCATCATATCTTCCTCTTCCTCAGTCATCGGGCGGTAAGGGCTGCCCATGTCCTTGGTTTTCCCCGACTTGATGACGGTGACGTTCACGCCAATCTCGCCCATCAGGTCGTAGTACTGTATGAAACTCGCGATGACGCCGATGCTCCCCATCATCGAGTCCCGGTCCGCGACGATGTAGTCGGCCGCCGAGACGACATAATAAGCTCCAGACGCCCCCGCCTCCCCAATCCAAGCGACGACCGGCTTCTTCGAGGACTTCACAACCCGCATCATCTCCCGGCTCGCAACAACCGAACCGCCGCCGCTGTTCACATCCAAGATAACCGCCTTGACACTCGGGTCGGACTCAGCCTGCTCCAACGCCTCCTTCACGTCCGAGACGGTCGTGCAACTCGTCATCTCAAACAAACCGCCCTCACAACCGTCGAGAGTAATCATGCCCTTGACGGGAATAACATACACTGCATCACCGAAACCAGTGGCCTTGTAAGCAAGGTAGCCAATCAAAGCTGCAGACGATACGATAAAGACAAGAACTGCGCCCACTACTGCAACCTTCCAGAACGTCTTCATTGCAAGCATATAGGAAACAGGAATAAAAAAGGGTTATGAAGGCGCAATCCTCTTAGCGGGTGAGACAACACCCATAACAGCAGCCAACACGAAGAAGAAGAGCAATGCAATCCTCTGAGAGTAGAATGGGTAGTCGAAAAGCCCCTGAACGAGCACTCCCACGACTCCAGCAGTAAGCCCCCACCGCACCGCGCTAGCATACCCGTCCTTAAGTTCAGGTGAAGCGGCCGCTTTAAGAAAAACAACCACAAGGTAGGCGAAGACCACAAGCGCGAAAACCCCCCGCTCAATGGCTACCTGGAGGAATAGGTCATGGGCGTGATGGTAGTCGCCGCAGACTGCCTGCTGCCGAAAGGTCCCTGCTCCAATCCCAATAGGATTCCGGACGATTACAGCAAAAACCCTTGAGTAGCAGCTCATCCGCTCGCCCACGTCAGCTTGAGCTCTGAAGATTTTTGCGGCAAACGTTGTCTGCTCGAAAACGAGTAGGAGAGACGCGCAGACGACAAAAAGAACCGCAGCCCAAACAAGCCCCCTGAAAAGATTCTTCTCCCGCAGACTCGAGACGATGACGACAGAGGCGAGGAACCCGACCCACGCAGAACGCGAGTGGCTCGCCAAAAGCGCTGCAAACACGAGAGCGCACGCAAAAAGGATTGCGACCCGCTTCAGGCCCCGGTAATATCCCGCAAGATACAGGAGCAGCGGCGCCAGCAGCACCAAGTACATCCCGAAGACATTCTGATTGTTGAGCGTCGACCGCACCGTGTTGGAATCGTAGACCAGAAACCAGCTCTCCGGCTTCACGCGGGAGAGGTAGACGGCATATTGGGCTATCCCGATGGACGATGAAGCAAGCAAC
The DNA here is from genome assembly GCA_964548095.1 of uncultured archaeon. Classification (GTDB taxonomy): domain Archaea; phylum Altiarchaeota; class Altiarchaeia; order IMC4; family SCGC-AAA252-I15; genus SCGC-AAA252-I15. The sequence goes on along the minus strand of CAZJQY010000061.1, from coordinate 2,159 downwards.
CCAACGACAAATGCCGCAACCATACGCCGCAGGTGCTCGATGCGGAAGACGTCAGCGACGAAAAAATAGAACAAGACCGCCTCGAACAAATCCAGCAAAACCTTCGCAGAGTAAAGCGGCGAAGCCGAATCGAAGCCTGCGAGGGGGAAGCTTACACGGCGCAGCGGATACACCGACGCCGCAGCCGTAAGCAGGAGAAACAAAAAAAGCGGTACATCCAACGGCGTCGCAACCAAGCGAAAGGAGGACTGACGAAGCTTCCCGCCCACCCAAACACAGAGCGCAGCCAACACGATAAGCTCTGCCACCGAAATTTTCTCCGTGCCGAACAACTGCTGCGAACGCACCAAAAGCGGCGTCAGAAACGCGACAAGGTAAAGCGCGCACTCCATCCGCCAAGACACCAACGCTACCGTGAAAACGACGACCGCAGCAAGCAAGAGCCTGCCCTCAGAAAAGTAGATGAAAGCAGTAATGCTCGAAAGAAGTACGAGGAGGGCAAAAACTAGCCAAAGCCTTGGCAGAATCCGCGTTCTATCCACGAGAAATTATTCCCCGCAAAAGTTTTTATACGACGGAAAAACCATCACGCCCTTTCTTGAGCTGACTTAAGCGAAGCCTTTCCCCCCCTTAAGAAAAAAAGGCCTCGGGTTCAAAGAAAGAAATTTCTTTGTTCTTTCTTTGGGGACGCTATGAAACCACTGAACGTATTACAGGTCGTCGAGCAAGGCGTTAAGCCTTGCGAAGACGGCCTCTTTCGCCAACCTTTCTTAGCACCCTTTCTTTTTGGAAAAAAGAAAGCGCGCCCGGAAAGAAAAACGTGTGCGTTCATGAGGGGCTGTCAAGCCCCTCAATTACTCGCGGTTTCGTAAACCTTTCTTAAAGGTTTGGGTCCGCCGTGATTGAGCCCCTTTTTCTTTACCGAAAGAAAAAGGTGCTTCAGCCCCAAAAAGAAAGAGGCTCTATTTTCTTTCTTTTCCGGACGCGCTTTTCTTTCTTTAATTAAAGAAAGAAAAGGGTGTGGGTCCGCCGTGATTTGAACACGGGTCACCAGCTATTTCGGATTTTTTTCTTTCTTTTCCGTGAACGCTTTTCTTTCTTTTCTAAAGAAAGAAAAGGGTTCGGGTTCTCCCAAAGCTGGAAGGATGGTCCAAACTACCCCACGGACCCTACCGATGGTTTTATAGTTGAGGGTAAAACTTTTTAGACGGTTTTGCCCGCAACTATATGTGAGGTCATAACTTTCCTTGTCAAGAAAGTTATGACCGCAACTATATTTATGTGGCAGTGTGGCTTAAAATAGTTTCAGTCGCCGCTTGTTATGTTGCTTAGGGTTTTTGATGTTGCGGTGCCTCGTCTTACTTCTTCTCTCCCGAGTCTGCTCGCGTTTATGATTCTGTCTGCGAGCCGTGAGAAGGGGAGTGTCTGTAGTTTTATTTTTCCGGGGCCTGTGAGTGTTGCGAGGAAGAGGCCTTCTCCTCCGAAGAGTGCGTTTTTTATCCCTCCTATGAACTGGATGTCGTAGTCCACGTTTGCGTCGAAGGCTACGATGCAGCCTGTGTCCACTCGCAGTTTTTCCCCGGAGTTCAGGGTTTTCTCGATGACGGTTCCTCCGGAGTGGACGAAGGCTGTTCCCTCCCCCTCAAGTTTTTGGAGTATGAATCCTTCTCCGCCGAAGAATCCTGCGCCGAGGCGTTTTGTGAAGGCGATGCTTACTTTGACCCCTTCTGTTGAGCATAGGTATGCGTCTGACTGGCAGAGGATGGGCTTGTCTTTTGTTATGTTCGTCGGGATTATTTTACCTGGGTAGGGGCCGGAGAAGACTACTTCTCCTTCCCCTTTGTTGCAGGTGAACTTCGTAAGGAAGAGGCTTTCCTTGGAGAGTATGCGTTTCAGCCCTCCGAGGACGCCGCCTTCCATGTGCGTGTCCATCGCGATGTTTGAGTCCATGTACATGAAGGCTCCTGTCTCAGCGTTGATGTTCTGTTTTTCCTTGAGCCGGATTTTCACGGCCTGCATGTCGTCGCCGATTATCTCATACTCTAGGTCATTCATTTTGTAGGCGCCTCCTTGTTTTTCTGTTACTCCATTCGCTGTTCTCTCTTATATCTTTTTTTGTAATGCGTTCTGTGGTGTCGTAAGACACCACAATACCTGTT
>CAZJQY010000060.1:0-6160 GCA_964548095.1 uncultured archaeon | reverse complement strand
CGGAGCTCCGCCCGACACCTGCGATAGTGATTGCATTACTGGCGGGTTTGCGAGTGGCGGCACTTGTAAGTCTCCTGCGTCGACGGTCTGTTGTTATCAGGATTATGGTGCGGGCGGGGGCGGCTGGTTGGGGAAGTGCCTCGCCAACATAAGTCTCTGTAATTTCCCTGTGGGGGGGTGTATAACCGGCTGCGACTGGTGTGGCGGTGCCTCATGCGGTTACGCCTGTGTTGGTACTGCCCCTGATCCATCGTACACTGACGTGGTAAACGTGACTGAAGAGACCGCCCACATGTGTTCTGGCACCGCCTACCCCGGAAAGTTCGTCTGCCTGCCCGACGAGACGAGCTTGGGCGCTGGTTCCTGCTCGGGACCATACAGTCACTGCTGCTGCGCGGGAACGTCCACGACCACAACAACGACGTCGAGCACGTCATCGACGACGTCAACGTCTTCAACGTCAACGACGTCGACAACGAGCACGCTCCCCAAGCCGCCGTGTCTCGGCTCATGCGACTGGAATGAAATCGAACTCCACCTTTCAAGCGGCACGACTGTCACCGTCTGGGAGTACTCTGGCGGAGACATCCTAAATTACACCGTCGACGTATCAGACATCCTCACGCCCGCTGGGGCGACCATCGGGCCCACAGCCGACGGCGAAACCTATATACTCCGCTCCGACGGCACGACGTTGACCATCGAATCGTCGATGCCTTCCGGAAGCGGCGGCGACAACATCGTCGGCGTCCGGCTCAACGACTTCTACGGGACAGACGACACCTACGCGAAGAAGGTGAAGTCGTATGTGTGGAACAGCCTCGACCCCGCAGCCGATGAATTCTCGGTCTGCAACGCCGTGGACGGAGACCTTATGACGTACAGTACGCTCGGCGCGGGGGACACGAGCATGACGCTCAAGTTCTGTGTGTCAAGCGATTACTGCCTTGACGAGACAATCAACATCACGTTCCTCTATCACCCCTTCGACGTCGTCAACATCACCACCTGCTGCCTGTACACGAACATCACGGGCACGTGGGGGACGGAGTTCATCAAATGCTCGACGGACATCCATAACGACTTACACAACGGCATCACCGTCTACAACATCGGGCGGGGAACGTACATGTGGAACGTCTACTGCGTGAACGAGCTGGGTAACGAATCCTATATCGACCGGAGCAAGAACTGGACGTTCAGCGTCTGCAAGAAGCTTCCGAAGTGTCATTTCACCGACCACTCGCCGGTTGGGGACATCTATGAGAAGCGGCCTCCTGTCACGGCGACTGCAGAGTTTACGGGCGCTACCGTCCCATCCTTTGCGAATTTCGATATAACAGTCACTCCTCCCGGCGATTCATCCTCAGACGTCACCATCGTCGACCCGAGAGCATACCTGTCTTATACGCCCACTTCGGACTTGTCTCCGGGAGTCCACACCGCTTACGCGCGAGCTTACTCTGACACATTTATCATCTGCGAGGACATGTGGGACTTCCAGATATGCGAGTGGGTTACCAACACCACTGAAGTAAATGGGTCAGGGGGTTTGGACTTGGTTTTCGCGTTGGATACGACAGGAAGCATGTTGTCTACCTTGGACAGCCTGAAATCCTACATCGAGACGCAGATTGACTCCTTTGTCTCAGGTGGTTCGGACTTTAGGGTAGCCTACGTCTCCTTCGGAGACATCTGCCCTGGAGGTCGTGCAAGCGACACCGTCCACTCGTGGGATTTCACAGCCGACTCCTCAGTCATGAAGGCAAACATCGCCGACCTGAGGGCCAACTGGACGAATGATGGAGGCGACGCCGATGAATCAGTCTCAGACGCCCTCCACATGGCCTTAAATGACCTATCATGGTGGGAGAACCACACCAAGGCAGTAGTCCTCTTCACAGACCACCCTGCGAAAAACTGCTGCGCACCCGGCACATCATGCACGCTCTGGAGTGAAGTATCAAGTGCGGCCTCCCAAAACGTGTCTCTTTACGCGATACTGGTGGGCAGCGCGTATGTCTCCTACTACCAGACTAATATGTGCGACCCGACTGGCGGGGATGCGTTTGTATTATCCGCCAGCCTGAGTCTCGCCGATATCCTGAACGCAACCATCGGGAACCTCACAACAAACTACTCAACCTGCGATTCCGCGTTCTCGACGACGTCGACGACCCTGTCTGGGACCACGAGCTCCACCACATCATCCTCCTCCACCACGACGCTTTTAAGCTGCACCGTTTCCGCATACGCGCCGACGGGAGAAGTCTACGACCCCTTCATATACGTTACGGCAACCCTCTCCTTCCCCACCGCAGCCCCCACGACCGCAAGCTACGAGCTGACGCTCACGAACCCGACGGTGACTTCGACCTCGCACACGCTCTCCGGCGCAGACGCGTACGTCTACTACACGCCGACGACGGCTTGGCCTATCGGGTCGCATACCGCTCACGTGCGGGCCTACTCCGGCGCGAGCACCCTCTGCGAGGCGACGTGGAACTTCAGCTCCTGCGAGTATGTGGCGAATTACACCAACGGCACGTCCACTGGACTCGACCTCGTGTTCGCCATCGACACGACAGGGAGCATGAGTTCGACCATCGACCAAGTCAAGTCGTACGTCGACTCTCAGATTGACGCGTTCGTAGCCCGTTCAGCAGACTTCAGGGTGGCCTACGTATCCTACGGGGACTGCACATGCGGGGATATGGATCCTTCACTTTGTCCTTCTGGGGCTGATTCTTGCACTCAAACTTGTGAAAGCAGGTGGGCAGGTTATAATTTCGGTGGCTACATCCTGTGTGGTCAGTGCGTTCACTCGTGGGGTTTCACCAACGACTCATTTCAGATGAAGTGGAACGTCGCCGACTTGCGGGTCAACTGGATGACGGCTGGATGCGACATTGATGAGTCAGCTTCCAACGCCGTTTATGCGGCAGTCCACAACCTGACGTGGGACCCCGCGAACGCGAAAGCGATAATCATCTTCACCGACGCCGCATCAAAACCTTACACATGCTCTCCGGCCCCGTCCTCGCTTTCAATCAGCCAGGTGGTCTCTGAGGCGGCCGCGAGAAGCATCGGCATCTACGCGATAGTATCGCATCTATACGACCCCACCATCCAGGCGTACTACCAGACGTATTTCACGGGCCCGACAGGTGGGCAGTCCTTCCTCATCGACGCGGGGACAACGCTTGCCGACGTGCTGAACGCAACCATCGGAGGCCTCCTATCCAACAACTCCGTATGCGACCCCGCGTTCTCATCGACGTCGACTACGACGACGACCAGTATCCCCGGGACGAGCACGACGTCGACCACCACGACCACCACCACGACGACAACTTCCACTACGACAACGACCACCATATCGTGCTTCGACTGGAGGGACGTGGCCGGGAGAAACTACGTAACTCCCGTCAAAGATCAGGGGTCATGCGGTAGCTGCTGGGCGTTCGCCTCCCTTGCCGCCGTAGAAGCGAAGTATCAGATTGAGCAAAGCCTGTCCATCCCGCCGAATGTCGGGCTAGACTTGTCTGAGCAGTGGCTTGTCTCTGATTGTTACACGGAGTTCGGCGGTTACGGGAACTGTGGTGGAGGCCGCATCGGCTATGCAACCGACTACGTGAAGACTGACGGCGTGGTGACGGAAGGCTGCTGGCGTTACCTTGATTCAGACGGCCAGCCGTGCCCATCAACATGCCCGGATGAGCCGGGAGTTTCCGTAGCCCTCAGGGACTGGACGATTGACAGCTACACGACCGCCATCAGTCCTAGCGTAAGCAACATCAAGGACCGGATACGCAATATCGGGCCGGTTGCGATAAACTTGAACATGACGGCGACGGCGTCAGGGACCGTCTCAGACGGAGTGGTCACCTGCAGTCCAGCAACTGGGGTCGACCACGGCGTCCTCATCGTCGGCTACTGCGACAACGCCTCCCTGCCGAGCGGCGGATACTTTACCGTCAAGAACAGCTGGGGCGCGTCTTGGACGTTTGGCTCCCTCTCAAGCAGCGACGGCTACTTCAAGGTTGCATACGGCAGCTGCAACATCCAGTCTTTTGCCGTCAACCCCGCTAAAGTCCACCAGAAGACGGCATGCTACACTCAGTGCGCAATGGCCGGCTACGCGGGCGGCGGCACCTGCCGGTCTCCCGCGTCGACGGTCTGCTGTTACCAGGATTATGGCGCGGGCGGGGCGGGGAGGTGCATCGCCGACATAAGCCTCTGCAACTTCAATCCCCCCTCTGGTGTGAGGGGGTGCATAACCGGCTGCGACTGGTGCGGTACCTCATGCGGTTACGCCTGCAATCCCTCATACACCGACGTGGTAAACGTGGCAGAGGAAGTAGCCTACGTGTGTCCCGGCACAACCTACCCCGGCAAATACGTGTGCCTGCCGGGGGAGGCGAACATAGGCGGCAGTCCACTCTGCGAAGGAACCTATGCCCACTGCTGTTGCGAGGTCACTTAATCATGAACTTGAATCCATACGGAGGAAGGAGATGACAACATATCATCATGGACGGACTCTTGTTTACTACGCCGCATTGGCCCTCCTACTGGCGGGCTCGGTTTCAGCCCTAAGAAACCCGATGGCGGTGTACTGCGAGCGTCTCGGCTACACGTATACGACCGAGCAGACGCATTCAGGCTCCACAGGCGTATGCATCATGCCTGATGGAAGCCGCTGTTTCGCGTCCGAGTTCGTGCAGGGGCGGTGCGGAGAGAAATTCAGCTACTGCAGCCGGAAGGGGCTCGAATTGAAGACCGGATCTGGGGAAGCCAAGTGCGTCCTAAAAGACGGAAGCGAAGTCTGGGTCACCCAGCTTGTGAAGGAAGACGCTTCCTTAGGGCCTTACGTCGAGGAGAAGCTTCCGGGGAAATGCGGCAACGGCCTCTGCGAGCCGAATGAAGACCCGCAGGCATGTCCCTCAGATTGCGCCCAGACGACGACGGTGCTCCTTCTGTGCGGCAACGGCCGCTGCGATCCAGGCGAGAGCAGCCTGACGTGCCCCGGCGACTGCCCCAAGCCACCAGCGGCAACGGCAGGCACGGTGCTCCCCCTTGTTATCCTGCTAATCCTCATAGCGGTTATCGTCGCATACCTCCTCATGCGGAAAACCAGGAAGTAGGCCCCTCACTGAGAATGAAAAAGCACACCATACTGACGCTCTGCATCATAACAATCGCAATACCCCTGGCTGCCGCCCTCTGCATCACCGCCGTCGGGGGGAACAAGGACGTAGTCTGCTCCTACCAAACAGATGCAACCCCCTACCGCTTCGAGTATGCGAAAAAAATTCTCAGCGTATGCTCTCCCGAAAAACCTATGATGACAACCGTTGCCGCCGCGCTCGCACCGAACCTCACTGTCGACTCCGTCCACGAGACGGGCATGTTCGATGAGGCCGTCCGGATGCTGTGGAAGCAGGTGCTCACCATCTACGGCCGCGGCGCCCGCTATGACCCGTTCGGGGAAAGCTGCAGGAGCACCTCCGCAACCGACCTGCTCCTCGACTCATACGCCCGAGGCACGTCAGTCCACTGGTCAGCCCTCACCTACTCGCTCATAAGGACGCTCGGCGTCCCCGGGCCTCGTGCCGAGATCTGGGAGTTCGACACAGCATACGGCGAGAATGCCGTCACGGCCTACCAGACCGACACAGGAGACTGGTGGGTGCTAGATGCGACCTGCTGTCAGGCGCTCGTAAACGTAGTCGACTGGAGGACGTCGTGCGGCATATGCGCGTGCGTTGATGGCGGCTGCATCGCCAAAGTGACTGACGAAGGCATTACGACAAGGGAGTACGGGACCCCGTTCGCATCCGGGGCATTTTCACAAGTATGTGGGTGCTAACATGGACAAACAAACAAGGATGATGAAAAAGACAAGGGGATTGAGGTTTTCGGGCGGGGCGATTGTGCTCTTCCTGATGTTGCTTGCGTCGAACGCAGATGCTGTTGCGAATATTGCCGTTCAGAAGACGTTCTCCACCTACGACCTTACGGACGGGGAGAGCATAACGGTGTCCATCTTCGTCGCAAATTACGGGGACGAGGATTTGCTGGGTGCCTCCCTTATCGACTCGGTCCCGCCTTATCTGCCGGTCGCCGGCGAGACCAAGCAGGGCAATTTCTCGCAGGT
>CAZJQY010000059.1:0-6191 GCA_964548095.1 uncultured archaeon | reverse complement strand
TTTCTTCTTCCTTGGTTTTACACCATTCTTTATTCGTGCTAACACTTCCTTTCTTGGCAATTACACAGAGAATTTTCCCCTCCGTTTTAGTTTCTAATATTTCGCAGCCCTCTTTTTTAGCCACATTCAAGAGCATTTCTTCTCCAATATCCGTGCTAATGATAATCTCTATTTTTTCGCCAGAAGTCAGTTGCCGAAGTTTTTTATCTAAGCTAGCACTATCCAAACAACAAGCATCGCGGATATCGATGGACTTCATTTTTAACACCTCCTTTATTTCATGGACTCAATTGCATATAACGGCTAAAAGACGAAGGCCTGCGCGTCGGAAGGGTCGAGCAGGGGGTCGATTCGCTCGTACAACTCCCCCATCGTCTTCTTATTCCGCTCATCCCACTCTGACGCGTTTATCTCGCCCCGCGCGAACGCCCGCAGGTCGACGCCGCGGGATGCGAAAAAGAGCACGCCAACGTTGTCGCTCAACTCGATGAGGTAGAAGTCTTTTGCGGGGTTTCTGTTGTACAACGCCTTAAAGCCTTCAAACACCTGCCTGTTAACCTCGCCCTTGGTCCGGGAAAGGTTCATCCCCAAGAGCACCATAGCGCCGTATTTCTCGTCCTGCTGCTCGTCGACCCCATACGAGGAGAACCCCAGACGCTCAAGCTGTAGTGGAACGGGTTCGTCGCTTGCGTTCGCGGCGAACGGCAGGTTTTTAGCCGGCTTTTGATTCGAAAGGCACCCTGCAATCAAAAGAGCGCACAGGACGGCCGCCGCAAGAGACTTATGCATCATCGACCACCGCCAGAGGAATCCTCTCCCCGGACTCATCATATGCCGCAACGTCGTCTGGGCCGCCAAACGGGTACCGGACGATGAGGTGGACGGCCCCGCGCTTGCCAAAGAACACCCGGTCGGCGTCGGAGAGGCGGTAGCTTCTGCCGGGGTGACTGTGCACGCTGCCCTTAATGCTCCTATCTATTGGGATCATGTCGAATCTCGTCGAAGCGAACCCCTCGCCGTAGACGGACTTGGGTATCACCAAAACCTCGGTTATCACCCCGTCCTCAACTCTAAGCTGGCCGGTGAACTCCCGCGGGTGAACGTTCCTTGATGCGGCGAGGATGAACTCCAACGCCCCCCGGTCAATGCGCGCCTCATTCATCGTATTTATACCAACCGACTTTAATCTATAGTGCAGGGGTGTATTTATGAGATTCGTAAGGCTGTTGCGAGACGGTTTCAGCGTGTACGCCGAAAACCTCACAACCTTCGTCTTGGCGATGCTGTGCGCGGCAGCAGGCTCCATATTCATCGTGACCGCCCCGCCGCTCCTCTTCGGCCTGTACTCGATGGGGGTGAAAGCCGCAAAGGGTCAGGCCGTCGAAGTTAAGGACCTACTAGACGGATTCCGCTACACCCTCAAAAGCTTCGCATACGTCATCCTCGTCTTCATCCTCATTCTCGCAGGCACCGGAGCATCCTACACGATTGTGAAAAGCCTCAAGCTCCCGGCAACCGCCGCCCTCCTCATCGTCGCGTCGGCCTCCATCTGCTGGACCACACTTATCCTATTCTCCCTCGTCTACGCCGTCCCATCAATCGTTTCGAAAAACCGGGGCGTCATCGAGGCAGTGGAAGAAAGCATGCGGCGCGTCTACTGGAACTTCCCGACAACGCTCCTCCTGTTCGTATCGCTTACCGCGATAACAGTCCTCATCGGATGGATTCCAGTCCTCGGACCCCTAGTCGTCATCCCCTACCAGGTGATAACCTACTCCAAGGCCGCGTTGGAACTCTGAGGGGACACTATCTTAAGAATCTCCTTAAGTTCTCTGATGATATAGTCTGGATACTCGAGCTCATCCTGCGGCTTCTTTTCTTTGATGTCCGGGTGCAGTATCTGGACTGAGACGAGCCCTGCCTTGTTTGCGCCTGAGATGTCCTTTTCAACTTTGTCGCCGACCATCATGGCTTCGGAAGGTTTGACTGAGAGCTTCCTCACGGCCTCTTGAAAGAGCTTTACGTCGGGTTTGCTTGTCTGGTAGTCTTCGGATACTATGACTGCGTCGAAGAAGTGTTGGACGCCGAGTCGAATCAGTTTCTCCCACTGTTTGGCGGGCAAGCCGTCGGTAACGACGCCGAGCCGTATGTTTTTCTCCTTGAGCTTTAAGAGCGTTGGTATCGTGTCTGCGTAGGGGACGAGGTAGGCTACTTTTGTGTTGTGGTAGGCGACGATGCCTGCGGCAACAATCCGAGGTTTAGGCGTGATGCCGTAAGACTCAATCAGCCGGTTGTAGTGGTGGTCGTAGTTGGGGCCGTACTGCTTCACGATGTCGTTGAGCTTTTGGAGCGCCTCCTCCGGGTCCGCGTCCAAGCCGGCCTCAATCATGGCCTTGACTGCGTTCCTTCTGGATGCTAAGACGAGCGTCTTCGTGTCGTAGAGGGTGTTGTCGATGTCGAATAAAACCGCTTTTATTTTCACGTTTAACTTATCTATTACCCAACCGTTAAAAATGGCTGCAATACGCTATGAGAGCACCAACAGGAAGGCTCCTAAGGCAACCTTCAGGGAGGCGTTGCTTGCCGGGCAGGCTCCAGACGGCGGACTGTACATGCCAGAGAAGGTGCCGAAACTACGTCCTGAAGATATAAACTCTTTTAAGGGGACGGCTTACGCAGACGTGGCCTACGTTGTGACTAATAGGTTTCTTTCAGGAGAGGTTTCAGACGCTTCGCTTTGGAGTATTGTAGGAGAGTCTTATAATTTTCCAGTTCCGCTGGAGCACGTCTCTGACCGAGTCTACATCATGCGCCTTGACAGGGGTCCGACCGCGGCCTTCAAGGATTTCGCCGTCCGGATGATGGCGCGGCTCATGCAGTACTTCCTGAGGAAGGAGGGTCGGCACATCCTCGTTCTGACTGCCACCTCAGGGGATACTGGCAGCGCCGTCGCCCACGCATTCCATGGTGCAGACAACATAGACGTTGTCGTACTGTTTCCAAGAAGGGAGGTCACGGACATGCAGCGGCGGCAGATGACGACGCTTGGGGGAAACGTCAGTTGTCTTGCAGTTGACGCCAAGTTCGACGACTGCCAGCGCCTCGTGAAGCAGGCGTTCAACGACCCGGAACTTCGGGGCCTTAATCTCTCGTCCGCGAATTCCATAAACTTCGGGAGGCTTCTCCCGCAGACAGTGTACTATTTCTACGCTTACGCGAACCTTGCAAGAGAAGCAGGGGAGCGTGTTGTCTTCTCTGTGCCGTCCGGAAACTTCGGTAATCTTATGGGGGGCGTCCTCGCGCGCGAGATGGGGCTTCCCGTTGAGAGGTTTGTGGTCGCAACCAACGAGAACGATGAATTCCCTAGGTTCCTTGAGACAGGAGAGTACAAGCCCATTAAGCCCTCGAGGGAGTGCATCTCAAACGCGATGAATGTTGGAAACCCCTCAAACCTTGCGCGCTTAATCCACCTGTACGGCGGCTTCCTGGACGAGAAGGGCATCCTCCAGAGGATGCCTGACATGGAAGCCCTCCGCAGAGACTTCTATTCTGTCTCAGTATCCAATGAGGCAACACGGAAGACCATAAAAGACGCCTACGAACGGCACTCGATACTCCTTGAGCCGCACGGTGCAGTCGGGTGGGCTGGACTCACAGCATACCTTAAGGAGTCCGGCTGGGGTGGTCTTTCAGTCTGTCTTGAGACCGCAGACCCGGCCAAATTTCCGGAGGAGATAACGGGGGTTATCGGCGTCAAGCCGAAAATCCCAGAAAGCATGAAGGGATTATCGGACAAGAAGGAGTACTACAAGGATATTCCGTCTGACTACGGGAGCCTCAAAGAATTCCTTAGTGATAGAAAGGGTTGAGCTCACGCAACCTCTGCCTTAACGACTTCGAGGACTCCGGCCTGCCCGCCCCATTTTTTCCTCGACTCTCGTATGACAAGCTTCTTTCCGAATAACGGCCCGTCCAAGACGAGAGTTTCGAATTCACCGCCTTCCCCGCATGGGTTGACGCCGTATTTTTTCTCAAGCTCCTGCAGGCGGGAGACGTCACCTTCAGTTAGGAGTTTGCCCAACCACTCCTCGCCCAGCCCGTAGGCTGAGACCGAGACGACCATTACTTCGAATCCCGCATGAAGGATGTCGCGCAAAAGCTGAACTGGCTTCTTGTGCCACAACGGCGCAAAAGACTTAAGGCCCAAGTTATGGCACACCGTATCAATGCGCGTCTTCTGGTACTCGGAGGCGACTGCGCCGGAGACGACACCGTCGACATCCAACTTCGAAAGTACACGCTCGAGCTCGACAACCTCCTTTTCTTTTTCCCCAGACACCTCACGCTCGACTATATGCAGTCCCATGCACTCAGCCTGAAGCTTAGCTAGTTCTACGCAAGGTTTGTGAAACATGTAGGAGTCGTCCCGCTCAGGCGTGAGGGATACGAGCGCCTCGACGTCCCACCCCTGGTTGATAGTCCAGTAGAGGGCGTACGTCGAGTCTTTGCCGCCGGAAAACAAGACTGCGACCTTCATGACGATATTTTAATAGTAAACTCAATTTTTATACAACGACTTTAGGGGTGGTTTACGTATGGACGAAACAAAGGTTTTTTTGGACGAAGAAGAAATCCCGAAACAATGGTATAACATCAACCCTGACTTGCCGGTGCCGCTTCCGCCGCCGCTTCACCCGGGGACGGGCAAGCCGATTGGACCGGCTGACCTTGCACCTCTTTTCCCGATGGAGCTCATCAAGCAGGAGATGTCGATGGACAGGTGGATTCCCATTCCCGAGGAAGTCCGAGACATCTACCGGCTGTGGAGGCCGAGCCCCCTGTACCGCGCGCGACGCCTTGAGAAGGCGCTGAAGACTCCGGCGAAAATCTACTACAAGTGGGAGGGCGTGTCGCCTGCGGGAAGCCACAAGCCGAACACCGCAGTCGCGCAGGCTTACTATAACATGAAGGAAGGCATAACCCGCCTCGCAACCGAGACCGGCGCAGGCCAGTGGGGCAGCGCCCTATCGTTTGCGACCATGCTCTTCGGACTGAAATGCACGGTTTACATGGTGAAAGTCTCCTACGAGCAGAAGCCGTACCGCCGCATCATGATGGAGACGTGGGGCGCCGAAGTGTTCCCGAGCCCGACGAAGAAGACGAACGCAGGAAGGAAGATGCTCGAGAGAGACCCCCAGTGCCCGGGAAGCCTTGGCATCGCCATCTCCGAGGCGGTTGAGGATGCCGCAACACACGACGACACACACTACGCGCTGGGTTCGGTCTTAAACCACGTGCTCTTACATCAGACCGTCATCGGGCTTGAGGCGAAAAAACAGTTCGAGAAAATCGACGCCTACCCGGACGTCGTCATGGGGTGCGTCGGCGGCGGCTCAAACTTCTCGGGAGCAGCCTTCCCGTTCATTTACGACAAATTGAAAGGCGGCAAAAAAGACTTAAGGTTCGTCGCCTGCGAGCCGACCGCGTGCCCGACCCTCACCAAAGGCATCTACGCCTACGACTTCGGGGACACCGCACAACTCACCCCGCTCGTCAAGATGTACACGCTCGGCCACGACTTCGTGCCGGAACCCATACACGCGGGAGGCCTGCGGTACCACGGCGACGCCCCGCAACTGTGCCTGCTCGCGAAAGAGAAGGTCATCGAAGCGAAAGCCTTCCAGCAGACCGAAGTCTTCAAAGCAGCGGAAACCTTCGCAAGAGCGGAAGGATTCATCGTTGCGCCAGAAACCTCGCACGTCATAAAGGCAGTCATCGACGAGGCCCTCGCCTGCAAGAAGACGGGAGAAGAGAAAGTCATCTTCTTCAACAACAGCGGGCACGGGAACTTCGACCTCGGATCCTATGACGCCTACCACCAAGGCAAACTCAAAGACTTTGAGCTGCCTGATGCGGAAATCAAGAAATCCCTGGCGAAGCTCCCGAAAGTAGGGTAAGCTGATGGCCGTCTCCGCGGCAGCCTACCTTCTGGGACTCGGGTTCACCGTGGGGTTGTCCGGGGCGCTCATTCCCGGACCACTCCTCGTGTACACCATAAACGAGTCCCTGCGCCGCGGGAGATGGACGGGACTGAAAGTCATCTTCGGCCACGCCATCGTCGAAGTCATCGTCATAGCATTCCTTGCGCTCGGACTGGCAGCAGTCATCTCATCCAAGATATTCACCTCAAC
>CAZJQY010000058.1:0-6251 GCA_964548095.1 uncultured archaeon | reverse complement strand
CATCACCTCATCCGCAGCAGCAGCCTGCTTCCCCTTCGCCATCACCTCCCTCGAACAGCACACCTCAGGCGTCCTGCTCGGATTCAACGAAATCAACAGCATCCCCATCATCCTCGACCCCTTCGAGCTCTCCAACCCCAACATGCTCGTCCTCGGAACCTCAGGCGGCGGGAAAAGCTTCGGCATCAAACTCTTCATCATGCGGGAGCTCATGGAGGGGACGGACGTCAACATCATCGACCCGCAGGCAGAGTACACCGACCTCGTCACCATGTTCGACGGCAAAGTCATCCGCATCGCCCCGGACTCAACGAGCGTCATCAACCCCTTCGACCTCCTCGACCAGAGCCTCGACGAGAAGAAGCTCTCCCTGCTCGCCTTCTTCAGAGTCCTCCTCGGAGAGCTCACTGAAGCACAGATTGCGATTCTGGATGAAGCCATCGACCACGTCTTCGAGGACAAGGGCATCACCCAGGACCCGAAGACGTGGGGGAACATACCGCCCCTGCTCGAGGACCTCTACAACGAAGCCCTGCCGCTCACCCGCTCGAGCAAGGAGATGATTTACAAGCCCGCGTGGGCGATAGTGAACAGGCTCAAGGCCTACGTGTTCGGCCCCATGCGGTTCATGAACCAGCACACGCGCATGGACATCAACAAGAAGATTGTCTCCTTTGACATACGGGATGCCCCGGACGTCGGCAAGGGCGTTATCATGTTCTCCGTTCTCGAGTACGTCTACACCCAGATGAAGAAGTCGAAGACGAGGAAAATACTTGTCATCGACGAGGCATGGACCGTGCTCTCGGCGGGGGAGCAGGCAGAGTACATACTGAAAATCGTCAAGACCTGCCGTAAATTCAACCTCGGCCTCACCATGATCACCCAAGACGTGGAAGACGTATTAACGAGCAGGGCGGGAAGGGCCGTGCTCACGAACACCGCCACGAAAATCCTGCTCAAGCAGGACGTCTCTGTCATTAACCAGATTGTCGAGCAGTTCAACTTAAACACCGCCGAACAGCGGTTCCTCTCGATTGCGACCATGGGGAGGGCGCTGCTTATTGCAGAGAACACGCGGATACCCATCTTCATCCAAGCCTCCCCCGAAGAGTACCGCCTCATTACGACGCGGCCTGATGAGATGGTGCAGAAAGGCCCCGTCGGCATCGTCGATAAGCCTGAAGGAGAACCCCTCCACACTGAATTCGACTTGAGCAAGAAAGTGCAGATAAAGTCGCTTCTCTCCGACGAGCAGATAACGTTTTTGGAGAAGCGCGGATTCGATGAGGTCCGCATCATCACCCTGGAAGGCAAAAGCGAACTGTTTTTCGTGGTGAACGACGGCGGGGAGACCGACGAGCACTTCATCCTCCAGCACCTCATCTTCGACGAACTCAAAAACTACACGACCCAGGTGCTCATGCACCACACCAAGCTTCCCGACGTCACCTTCGAGGCCCCCGACGGCAGGATGGTCGCCATCGAAATCTCGGCGGGCGTGGGGACCAAAGCCGCCGTCGAAGACATCAAGGAGAAGATGAAAGTCATCAAGAAATACGACGACTACTTCATCGTCTCAGACGACGTGACGCTGCAGCGGGACTTCGCATCCCAGTTCGGCCAAATCCTCTCGAGGACTGACGTTCCCGGGAAAATCGCCTCATACTTTTAAGCTCCCGCACGAGAGAAGAAGCCTCGCCACATAATCTGCCGCTGAAACTGCCTCAGCTTCGCTACGGGCTTTCCGCACAACGATTTTGCCGCTCTTGTTGACGAGCACCCGCACCCCCCCAAAGCCGAAGCAGGCGATGCCGAGCTTCACACTACATTTCACCGACGAGAACGCCCGGGCAGCCGCAAGCCGCTCGCACAAAAGCTTCGGGGGAAACACGTCCCCCCCACGCCCCCGCTCATAGACGACCTCGGCCATGACCATCCTCGCATCAGTGACGCACGGACTCAGAACGCACACGCGCCTTCTCATGAGAGCTCCCTCCCGACTGCCTCGATGACTGCAAGAAGGCGCTCTACTTCCTCCTTCGTGTTGTAGAGGTAGAAAGATGCCCGCACAACACCTTCAGCCGACATCTTTTTCACGTACGGGACGGCACAGTGGAAGCCGGAGCGCACCATAATGTCTCGCTCATCAAGCATCAGCGCAACGTCGTCGGGGCTAATACCTTCGATGTTGAAGGAGACGATGCTTCCCTGTGGGACCCTCGGGCCGTAGACGGTAAGGCCCGGCAGAGACTGCATGCCTTTCGCAGCCGCCTTCGCGAGTCGTCTGCCGTGGGCTTCAACCTTTCGCATGCCGAGCTTGCTTAAGAATTCGACTGCCCGGGCGAGGCCGATTGCGCCTGCGATGTTGGGTGTTCCCGCCTCCCAGGAAGCAGAGCCGCCGGAAAGCGTGTAGCCATCTAGGTTTACTTCGGTCGCCGAGCCTCCCCCGATGATGGGGGGCGCAAGCTTCTTGCGGACTTCCCGGCGCAGGTAGAGGCCGCCGATGCCTGTTGGACCGAGCATCTTGTGGCCTGAGAAGACGAGGATGTCGCAGCCGATTTTCTTAACGTCTATTCTCCTGTGCGGTGCCGACTGCGCCGCGTCAACAAGAAACAGGCAGCCGGCGTTGCGCGCGATTCTCCCGATTTCCTCAACGGGTTGGACGGCGCCGACAGCGTTCGAGACGTGGGCGAGAGATACAATGCGAGTGCGCTCATCGATTACGTCCTCGAAGCTGTCTGCTGAGAGCAGACCAGAAGATGATGCCTCCACCGCCTCGACGGCAACGCCCTGCCGCTTAAGCCGCAGCCACGGCAGGAGGTTACTGTGGTGCTCGACATCCGAAGTCACGACTTTGTCGCCCCGGTGCAGCTCAAGAGCCAGCGCGACCATGTTGATGCCGTAGGTCGCATTCGGGACGAAAACCAGCTCATCGGATTTGGCGCCGATAAAGGATGCGACCTCCTCGTGCGCCCGGTCATAGCGTTCCGAGGCTATGCGCGAGAGCCGGGAGAACCCGCGGTGGACGTTCGCTCGGTACGTCCGGTAGTATGACAGCATCTCATCGAGAACGGGCTCCGGCGTAAGCGAGGATGCTGCGTTATCTAGGTAGGCCAGCCCCTTCCCGAGTATTGGGAAAAACCTTCGCGTGTGCTCCATCTCTTAGGTTATATAGGTCTATTTTGTGATAAATAAACGATGATAAAGAAAAACATCCTGTTCTCTGCGCTTGCGTTAAGCCTTCTCCTCTCTTCTAGCGCTTCGGCCTTGCCCTGCTGGCTGTGCGCCTTCGTCGACCCGACACTCTGTATCGGAGACGATCCAGGACCATGGGGCTACTGCATCTCGTTCACGGCGGCTACGGCGGGCCTTCACAGCTGTTATCCAAAGGGGTCGAAGGGCTGGTGGATTTGCGCTGAATGCCCGCCGTCTACGTCAGGCAAGAACAGGGTACATTGCGCCGACTATGAGATTAAATGGGTTTGCGAACAAGACCCGTGCGATGCCATCCCTGGACCTGATGTATGCCAGTGGGCTGGGACCGAGGACGACGGGTACTGTCATTCCGGGTGCGGCGGAAAACCTGAGACAGAATGCAGAGAAAATGACTGCCTCCCAGATTACGACAAGAGCGGAAATTTCTACCGCTGCATCGACTGCCCGGTGGATATGGAGTGCAGCAAATACAAGAAGACCGAGGACTGCAGCGCAAACCCCTGCAGGGTCATGGGGGCCTGCATGTGGTGGGGGAGCAGCTGCGTCGAGGACTCGGACAAGGACGGCTGCCCAGACCGCTGGGACAACTGCCCGGGAAAGGCCAACATGGTTGCTGCAAGCAGGGATATGCCCAACAATTACTGTGAGACAGATACCGGGTGCGACAATCAAGGCGACGCCTGCGACGACACCGACGGCGACGGGCTGACCGACCAATACGAGGTAGACCACGGGCTCAATCCCCTGAACACCGAGAGCAGCGTCCCCCCGAACTGCATATCCGACGGCGTCGAATACATCTTCGACCCCCTGATTTACGTGCTTTCGGGTGTTGCGGTAGCCATCGCGGCGGCGATGCTCGCATACCTGGCCCTGGGCTGGCTCACCTCTGATAGTCCAGCCAAGCGCGACAACGCGAAGAAGGGAGTAATCTACATTGTGGCCGGACTCCTGCTTCTTGCTGGAGGGAAAGACCTCGTCATCTTCCTGCTCCAGGACGTCTGCCCGATGCTCCCTAATATCGGATTCGCATGCAGCTGTACCAAAGCCTGCCCTACCGCACCAGCGCCTACGGATCCCGGCTCATCACCCTTCATCTACTCTTTCAATGGGCAGCGGTTCTATCTCGAGCACGACGGCTACCCCTTCGCGGTCCTGCCTGCCTGGGAGTACGAGAGCTTCGGCAGGATGATACACCTTGCAGAAGACGGAGGCCGCTATCGCGTTCGGATAACTGAGGAACTCCGCTACACAACCTACACAAACAGGCTGAGGCTCTTGGCGGTAGACCATCCAGAGAATGTCTTGGTTTACCCTGACCTTGATGGGGGAGTTCACACGATAGCAGACCCCGTCAAACCATCATCGTGTGTTGAAGAGGATGGGACGGACTGCAGCGCTGCCATCGAAGACGACGGCATATACTGGATGAGCTCGACCGACGACAAGAACCTCTCTGACTCGGACGCAGACGGCGTGGTTGACGTCTACAACCCCGACGACCTCTACGACGGCATCATCCTGTCCTACCCGAACCCGAATAAGGCAACTCATGCCAAGCTCCTCCTTAAGGTGCGGGAGTCAGGAGCTGTGGGAGTTGCCTGGCACAGCTTCTTAAACACCCTCGGCCAAGACGACGCCGCAAAGCTTGCAAGACTCTCCGCGAAGGAGCCCTTGCGCACGGCACTCACCGCGCTGCGGGCGAGGGAGGGGCTCTACAGCGTGAGGGTGTGGGACGGGCGAGGGTGGGTGCTTGAGGAAAGCTTCGGCGTCGGCCCGCTGGTTCCATCGGAGATGGTGATTCCGCTCACGGTTCCTGCCGAGGACACCGTTAAAGTAAAGCTTGATTCGGCGGTCTTAGCATACGAGACGGACTACGCTGTCCTAGATTACAATCCCGATGCATCAGTGACGGTGCGGGAGCTTGCGCCCGAAGAGGTAACGTCACGCTCGAGCGTACGTGATGATGACGCCTTGACAATGATTAAGGCTGACGACACAACATACCTTCCAATCTCGACGGGGGAATACGTTGACGTGTACTTCCCTGTCCCAGAGCAGACTGGACCGGAGAGGAGTTTCATCATCGGAATCAAAGGATACTACATCGCTGAGGTTACGACGAAAACAGAGCGCTCCCTCGCCGCCGCCGAAACGATTATAAGGTTCGTCTTCGACCCGACCTACGCGATACGCTACTCATACGTGAAGTACCTGAGGATGAAGCAATGAAAACTCTTTCAAGGAGAGGAATAATCGCGCTCATGCTCCTTCTTGCTCTTGTAGGCAGCGCGCAGGCGGTGTCGATGAACGAGGGACTCCTCACCTTCGCAGCAGCGCTTGCCGTCCTCATGATTGGAGTTCAGGGGCTTAGGTGGATCATCTCGGAAACCCCGAAAGGCAGGGCTGATGCCAAGAAGGGGCTCGTGTGGACGATAGTCGGCCTGCTGGTAGCCTATCTTGCCATGAACATCGTCTGCGGGCTCTACTGCTATGCCCTCACAGTGGCTTACGGGACTTCGATTGCCTGCGGGCCGCCCTGCACGTAAACCACAGGTTATATAGTTGCGGTCATAACTTCTTGAGAACTAAAGTTATGACCTCACATATAGTTGAGGGTAAAACCGTCTAAAAAGTTTCGCCCTCAACTATATAAGCGTCCCCTCTGATAGATTACATACGATGAACGTGAGGCTTACCACACTCGCCGGCGTCGCTTTCCTCGCAGTCCTGCTCTCATCGCCTGCGCTCGCAACTCCGCCGTCCGGGAGGACGGAGATGATGCAAGTCAACCAAGCCGTCCTCGAGGTCGTTGCGGCGCTTGCGGTCGTCATGATCGCCGTACACGCCCTCCGCTACGTCACCTCCGACAACCCGCAGGAGCGCGCTGACATAAAAAAGGGTTTAGAGTATATAGTAATAGGGCTACTCATCGCCTACCTGGCGCGGTCGCTCGTCAAGGGCATCTACTGTTATGCCCTGTATAAGGCATGGGGGATTGCAACGACAGAATGCGAAAAATACATCTGAAG
>CAZJQY010000057.1:0-6275 GCA_964548095.1 uncultured archaeon | reverse complement strand
CTATGAGTTCACCACCCGCTACATGAGCTTAGACGGCTTTGATGCGGGTGGCAAGAGGGCGGATAAGGCAGTGTTGGCCGTCGAAGACCGCTGGATTCTCTCTGAGGCGAACACACTCGTTGCGAACGTGACGCGGGAGCTTTCAGCGAACAACTACCACGTCGCCTACTCCCATCTGAACGAGTTCGTCGTCGAGAAGCTCTCCCGCTGGTACATCAAGCTCATCCGCGATCGCCTCTGGCTGGAAGACCAAGGAGGTAAGACAAATCCGTCAAAGCTTGCAGCCTACGTCACCCTCGCCGAGGTTTTCAAGAAGCTCGTTGCTGTCATGGCTCCGGTGACGCCGTTCCTCTCCGAGGAAATCCGCATGAACATGTTCCCGGAGGAGGAGTCGGTGCACCTTAAGCCTTGGCCGAAAGATGGAGCGAGAGATCCAGAGCTTGAGGGTGCCATGAACGCAGCTAGGAAGATTTTTGAGGCGGGATGCTTCGTCCGCCAGAAGGCTGGGATTAAGCTTCGCTACCCCGTCGCGTCGGTGACCGTCGTCGGAGACGAAAACGTGAGGAAAGCATGCGAGCGGCTGGGCGACGTCATATCAAAGCAGCTGAACGTCAAGAAGATAGTTTACACGACCGAAGTTCCGGGAACAACGTACGCGTTCACCCCAAACTTCAAGGTCATCGGTCCAACCTACGGCAGGGACGCGCCGAAAGCCGCGGAAGCCATACGCGCCGGAGGAGCAGGCTTAAAGAAGGCGTATGCGGCAGGAAAGACGATAAAGCTTGGAGGCTACACGGTAAACCCTGACATGATAGCCGAGCTCAAAGTTGTCGTGCCCGAAAAATACGCGGCAGGCGACTTCATCCACGAAGGCGCGTCCGGGGTGGTCTACCTCGACACCGAGCGGGACCGCTCCCTCCTAGAGGAGGCGCTCGCGCGGGACGTCATCCGCAACGTCCAGGAGCTAAGAAAGAGGGAGAACCTCGCCGAGCTTGAGCGGATTTCCGTCTCGGTGTCAGACTCAAAGCAGGTGCGGGAGATGCTCGCAGCCTTCAGGGAGGATATCCTGAAGGAAGTGCGCGGCGACAGCCTGACGCTTGCGAAAAACGTTTCAGGCGCGTCTTTCACCTTCGAGGGTCAGGATGTCACGGTAGCCATCAAGCCTCTTGGTAGGCGATAGTCTCCCACATAAGGCATGCGACCGCAGTATTTTTGTTTTTCGGGTAGAAGGAGGGTTTTGTAGCGGACGAATCTGCATGCGCATAGTTTTTATTCTCATATTGCAATATATTAAACTCGAAATGTGGGGTGATGGGGAGAATATTCTATTTCATCCTGTAGTGTATACACCCTACTTTCAATTAAAATGAAAGGCTCTCACGGATACCGGAGGCGGACAAGAAACCTCAAAACCAAGGTACGGGACAAAGGCAAGCCCAATATTCGGAAGTACCTGCAGACCTTCAAAGAGAACGACATCGTCGCGATTACCATCAACCCAAGCTACCAGTCGATACCCCACCCCAGGTTTCAGGGGAAGACTGGCAGAGTCGTCGCACTGCAGGGACGAGGCTGCTATGTCGAAATAAAAGACGGGGACAAGCGGAAGACTATCACCGTCGCCCCGCAACATCTAACGAAAATCGAGGCATCACCATGAACCGAATCTCGGATGAGCCGGCCACGCTAGCTGAAGTTGTTGACATACTCAAGAAGAAGGAAAAACAGTATGCGAGCGAAGGCAAAGAGCTCCTCTACGAGCAGAAGCGCGCGTATGAGCACGGCAAGGCTTCCGTGAAACTCAGCAAGAAGGACGCGCAGGCGCTCGGCAAGCAGATAACGGAGCTTGGCCTGAACTTGAATTCTGAATGGGTCATCAAGATTGTGGACCTCACTCCCGCGTCGGTGGATGACGTTCGGGCAATTTTCGCGAAGGAACGATTCAAATACGAAGAAGCAGACATAAAGAAGATTATTGATGTCGTCGATAAATTCAGGTAAGGGGTGGTTTACGTGCTCAAAGACGACTACGTTCGAGTGTTGGATTACCTTCCAAAAGGGAAGTCTGACGTCCCCTCGCACAAGCGCAAACCCCTCGCTCAGGCGTTAGGCGAAAAATACTTCTCGATTCTTGAGATAACGCCCCGCGAAGGCGTCTCATTCGAGCTAGGCGACAAAGTCTACATCGGGGAAGGCGTGCGCGAGAAGGTCGACCACATCGAGCGAAGAATCAAGTACGAGTGGCTCACTCCAACCGCGAAGGCGGAGCTCCCCTCAACCCTCAAGACGGTCGTGCTCGAGGATGAGAAACGCTTCGTTGAATTCTACAACACGGCAAGCATCATAAGCACCCGGCAGCACAAGCTCGAAGTCCTCCCCAAGATTGGGAAGCGGCACCGAGACGAAATACTTGAGGAAAGGCGGATTAAGCTGTTTACGAGCTTCAAGGACATGGAAGAGCGACTCAAGAACATCCCAGACCCTGCGAAAGTGATTGTCGAGAAGATTGTCGAGGAGATGAAGGGAGAGAGCAAGTACAACTTTTTCGTTCCGAAAACCGAGGAAGGCAAACGGTAATTCAAGCCCCACGCGAATACGTTAAACGAAGAGGTGATTCCATGGCGGAAACAGAAACAATGCAGGGAGCAAAAGGCAAGAAGGAGCTTGACTCAAACGACAACGTCGTGTTCGTCGGCAAGAAGGACACCATGAGCTACATCTTCGCCGTGATGACGCAGTTCAACCGCGGGGCAAACGAAGTCATAATCAAGGCGCGGGGCAAGGCCATAAGCCGCGCCGTCGACGTCGCCGAGCGGATTCGAAATCAATTCATAACCGATGCAATGCCCTCAGACATCCGCATCTCAACCGAGGAGATTGTGGGAGAGGAGGGGCCGGTTAAAGTCTCGGCAATCGAAATCACCATGAGCAAGTAGCGGGGTTCGACGAGCCCACACACCTTTTTACCACGGAGCAGCGATGAGTCTACCGATATGCGATGTTTGCGCGAAGACAGGGATACTGTGCAACGTTTGCGAGCAGAAACTCGCAGAAGGAAAAGTAAGCCCACTCGACGTCGAGCTATCGAAAATCCTGTATGAGCTCGGGGAAGGAGAAATCGAGTTCACCAAGGCGATAGAAACAAGCGACAACATCATCATCCTCGCGCCAAAGGAAAGCCTCGGGAAAATCATCGGCAGAAGCGGGGCGACCATCCGCGTCATCTCCCGCAAACTCGGCAAGCAGGTGCGGGTCGTCGGCTCCGGCGAGCTCAAGGAGATGATACACGACCTCACGTCCCCGGCGCGGATTCTAGGCCTCAACAAAGTCTTCATGCCCGACGGCTCGGTGTTCCAGCGAATCAGGATAGCCCTGAAAGACAAAGCCAAACTCCGCCTGAATCCCGAGGACATAGAGACGCTCATATCCTCCCTCTCAAGCGACTTGGTGGAGATCGTTTTTGAATAGGTGACTCTCATGCGAACGCACTACTCACACGATTTGTCCGAGAAACTATCCGGGACGCAGGTCGTCGTCTCAGGGTGGGTCCACGACGTGCGGGACTTGGGTAAGCTCAAGTTCCTCATCCTCCGCGACCGGGACGGCAGAGTCCAGGTGACGGCGAAAAAGGAGACGACCGACAAAATGATACTGGACGCAATCGACGCACTCTCCAGGGAGTCCGTCGTCGAAGTCTCCGGAACCGTGAAGGCGGATGTGAAGGCGCCGAACGGCTTCGAAATCGTCCCGTCAAAAATAACGTTGATTGCACCTTCCCTGTCCCCGCTTCCGCTCGACGTGACCGGCAAAGTCCCCGCAGACTTGGACACGCGCCTCAACAACCGCTTCATGGACGTCCGCAAGCCTGAAGTATCCTCAGTATTCAAGATCCGGGCGAAAGTCCAGCAGGCGTTCCGCGAACACTTCGCCCAAAAAGGCTTCGTAGAAGTCAACCCTCCATCCATCATCGCCGCAGCATCAGAGGGCGGGACCGACCTCTTCGCCATCACCTACTTCGAGCGGGAAGCCTACCTCTGTCAGAGCCCGCAACTCTACAAGCAGATGATGATGGCATCCGGCTTAGACAAAGTCTATATCACCATGCCCGTCTTCCGCGCCGAACTCCACAACACCACCCGCCACCTAAACGAGATATACCAGATGGACATAGAGAAGGCGTTCATAGCGGACGAGGAAGGAGTTCTCGGAGAGCTTGAAGGCGTCACCCACCACATCCTGAAACGCGTCTCCGAGGAGTGTCCTGAGGAGCTCAAGACTCTCGGGCGCGAGATTTCCGTGCCGAAGCTTCCCTTCACGCGCCTGACCTACTCTGACGCGTTGGAGGCGCTTGCTTCGGCGGGCATCAAAATCCCGTGGGGTGAGGACTTCACGCCCGACGCCGAGAAGAAGCTTTCCGAAATACACTCCGACCCCTTCTTCATCAAGGAGTGGCCGACAAAAATCCGGGCCTTCTACAGCATGCCCAAGGAAGAAAACCCCGACATATGCAGGGCCTTCGACATGGACTGGATGGGCATGGAGCTCGCCTCAGGCGCCCAGCGGATACACGAGCACGGGATGCTCGTTTCAGCGCTTAAGCGAAAGAAGCTTAATCCCGCAAACTTCGAGTTCTACCTTAAGGCATTCCAGTACGGCATGCCCCCTCACGGCGGCTGGAGCATCGGCGCCGAACGGATTACCGAGGCGATTGCAGGCGTGAAAAACATCAGGGAGTGCGTCCTATTCCCGAGAGACAGGACAAGGCTCGCACCATAAGATAATCGATGAAAAAGAGTGGAAAGAACACTCACCCCCTCTTGCAAGAATCAGCGATATAGCCTGGCGATAGCTCTTGCACTAGGGTTCTTGATACGTCTTGTCATACTGCCGATTACCTACGGCGAAGACTATGCGATGTTCATGGAGTATGGCCGGCTCCTCGCGACAGGTAAACTCACTACCCTGCTCTATGATGACGTTTTTTTCCTCACAACCCCGCCCTTCTACATCTACCTGATGTCACTCATGAGGGTTGTTTCAGACCTCGGGGGGATGTCGCTTGTGTTTCTGGGCAAGCTACCCAACCTGATAAGCGATCTGGTAGTCTCCTACGTCATCTGGGAGCTTATACTCAAGAAAACCAGCAGCGTTCCAAAGGCGTTGTTTGGCATGTCCCTTTTCCTCTTCAATCCGCTGGTGATTTACAACAGCTGCTTTTACGGCAGGTTTGATTCAGTTGCACTCGCATTCTTGATGCTCGCCATACGGGGTACTTCATGGTTGCGGTTCGGAATCTACTACGGAATCTCAATTGCGACGAAGACGTTCCCACTCTTCTTGTTTCCTTGGTTTTTTAAGAATATCAAAGATAAAAAAATCAGCAAACTCGCTGTCTCCCTCGTCACCGTCGCTGTCCTCTGCGCGCCCTTTCTCATGACTGACGCAATCAAATTCATCCAAAACAACACAGCATGGTATCTGACAAAGATACCACGACACTTCTCCTGGCAGCTCATCTTCGTAAACCAAATTGCAGAGGAAAAAATTATTATGATTTCGATTTTTTTCCTAATGTCCTACTATGCCCTCCTGTTCCTTCTACCGCAACTGAGTAGGGTGGATGTCTACGAGTACGCAGCGCTGGTCTTTTCCATCTTTATCCTCTTCAGTATGGTAGTCTACGAGCAGTATCTGACTTGGCAGCTCCCCTTTCTGGCGGTAAGCGGAGTGTTGCACAAGAGAAGATACGCGCTCCCCCTCCTCTATTATGCAACCTTCATCGGAGCTTTCGGCAACGGGCACATAAACCTTCTGACACCCGTTGCACCGATAGAGGCGTGGAATCTCGTTTTAGGCGCGCTCATCCTGCTGTTCTCATACTCAGTCCTCCGGAAGGGCTAATGTGGGTGAAAACATTTTTCATCCGGTGTCGGGCAGGCTTGGCACGCTACTCCCTCCTTTTAAACAAGAGGAGATACTCCCACTCGCGTTCCAGCGTATAGTCGCCTCTGCCGTTCATGTACGCTATCATGTTCTCGTAGTCCTCAAAGCCGTTTGGAAAGTTGCGGACCACGACCCATCGGGGGGAATATTTGTTGAGCTTCCACTCGAGTTCCTGAACGGAATCGAATTGTTCGACGCCAGTATTTTTCCCGGCGTCCTCAAGGTAGTACACCAGGGATGGCTTGTTTTGGGATACGAGCACTACTCCTCCACCGATTTCATTTGCTGCCTCCCGCCACTGCTGTTTGTCTATCATGTCCTCTCGGTCAAGG
>CAZJQY010000056.1:0-6311 GCA_964548095.1 uncultured archaeon | reverse complement strand
CCAATTGATGCCACATATTCTCGTCGCGTAGTCCCAGCTTCCGCACTCGTAGATTTCGGTGTTGTTTTTAAAGGAGATGTCGCCTGCGCCGTAATTGAAGGTGAGCCGCCCGCCGAATGGCGTCGAGAGCTTGAGGGCGACTCCTTTGAGGGCGTTTTCGCCCGGGACGTAGATGTCCGAGCCGTCAATCCCGTCGACGTCGACGGGGTCGTTTGCAAGGGATGCGAGGTCCACGTCCGCAAGGAGCATCCTCGCGTTGAAGGCGGTTAGCTCCATGTCGACGGTGCGGTTGTGGACGCGGAGGTTGTATTCGCCGTTTGAGTCCGTTGCGAACTCCTCGATGAGTGAGGTCGTGTTCGGCCGGTAGAGTTTGAAGGTTGCGGCTACCGGCTGGTTGAGCGCGTCGAGGACGTCTCCGTAGAACTCGCGGAGGAGGTAGACTTCGAACCACCCGGATTGCGCGACCGTGTTTCCGCCCGAGTCCCGTGCGGTGACGACGACGTCGTAGTCGCCGAGCTCGACGAGCCCGCTTAAGCTTGCCGCATAGTGCCGTGACGAGTCGTTGGTCATCGGGTAGTTGACGGCGTTGCCTGATGGGTAGGTTACCGCCGCCGTGACTTGGGAGACTGTGAGCCCTGACGTCACGTTCACTTCGATGACTGCCGTCCTTCCGAGCTCAATTGATGTGGCGTGGACGGCTGAGAGAGTGAACGCGACGATGGTGTTGTTGACGGTGAGGGTGAATGTCTTGGATTCGACGTAGCCTACCTTGTCGCGGGCCCAGACGGTTAAGGTGTGGGCGCCTTCAGCCCAGCCGGTCGAGGCGATGAGGTAGGGGCTTGGGAGGGTTGTGTTTGCGCCGCCATCAAGGCGGTACCAGACGGCGTCCAAGGTCGCATCCGTTATGGAGAGGTTGACGCCTGTGCCCGCCCTCATCTGGGAGCCGTCTTGGGGTGAGATGAGCCTGATGATGGGGTTGGTGCCGTCGACAAAGATTACCGTCTGCGCGTCCGAGACCGTGTTGCCGGCCCGGTCGAGGGCAGTGACGGTGAGTGCGTACTCGCCTTCTGCCGTCGGGGCGGTGAGGTTTCCGTACTCGAAGAGGCCGGTCGATGCATTGTAGTTGAGGGTGACGGTGAGGCTGCCAAGCGTCGCGTTCACGAGGTCGAGGTCGACGTCGGACACTGAGACGGTGACTGACACGTTCCCGCCGGGTGCGACATAGACGGGTGTCGCGTTCACGAAGCCGATGCGCGGCGGCCGCTCAACTGGGAGATTTTCGGCGATCATGTACGCCGTCTTCCCTGTTGCGGTGAGGTTAGACACGTTGACTGTCACAGTGTTCCTCGGCTTGTCGACGACGGCGTCCTTGAGCTGAATCCACTCTCCGAGGCAGCGCCGTGAAGTGTAGTTCCAGTCAGCGCAGTAGTAGATGCTCAGGTAGTCCTCGCTTTCGACGACGTCGGACTCCGAGTAGTTGATGGCGATGGTGGCCGGCCCCTTAAAGTAGGTTGTGTTGACTGCGAAGCCGCGCACGTCGTTTATGAGTGTTGTCTCGGTCCCGGAGACCAAATCAAAGTCTATGGGGTCGTTTGGGATGTTCGTGAAGTCCACGTCGTCGATGGCAACCGTCGCATGCAGCCCGTTCAACGTCAAAACGAGGTCTGAGGTCTTGTTCAGGACGTAGACGCTGTAGCGCCCGCTGGCGTCAGTCGAGAACTCGCGCGTAAGCTCGGTCGTCCCCGGCGCATACAGCCTGAAGGTCGTGTTCGTCGGCCTCCCCGCTGCATCCAAGACGTCGCCGCTGAAAGTCTTTAGCGGGTAGACGAACACATACTCTTCGTCAGAGTACGTGCTCGAGGCGTTGTAGTAGAGGTCTGCGGCATTCGATATGCCGCACTTGAAGACGTGCGTCGACTGCGATGTTGCTGTATAGACGATACGCGCCTCGCCGTTTCCGATGGTGGTGTTCACCCCAATCAACGTGTTGTTGACGTAGAATGACACTGGGTAGTTTCCGACCCCCGCCGTCGAGTTCGAGTCCGAGACATTGCAGACCAGGTACGTCGCAACCCCGTAGCTCATCTCAAGCTTCGGGGAAACCCACATCGGATGAGCCCAACCCCACACCACAACCGACGTGTTAGCGGTCGAAGACGTGTAATGAGACTTGGATGCGAGAGCATAGATGTTGGTCGGACCAAGCGTCTGGTTCATGGAGACCGCCCAAAGCGTGTCCTCGCCCAATGCGAGCAGCGTCGTCGAGTCGTTCCACTTGACGACGACGTTCGAGACGACATTCCCGTTTTCGTCAAGTATTGATGAGGACATCGCGACGGAGTCCCCGTGGTAGACGACCCTGCCGCTTTGGGGAGCGTCGAGGGAGATGTTCAGGAGCCCTTTGACCTCCAGGAACCGCTCTTCCGTGAAGGAGGAGAGTTCCCCATCCTTTGTCGCGTTGAAGTAGATTGAGTAGTTGTCGGGCGTCATGTTGTCGGGGGGGTTGTAGGAGAGGGAGCAGTAGCCTTGCGCGTCGGTGGTGCAGTTGGC
Organism: uncultured archaeon; assembly: GCA_964548095.1. Taxonomy (GTDB): domain Archaea; phylum Altiarchaeota; class Altiarchaeia; order IMC4; family SCGC-AAA252-I15; genus SCGC-AAA252-I15. Next base: position 3,761 of record CAZJQY010000056.1, on the reverse strand, counting down.
GTATGCGCCCAATGGCAGATAGACGTGGATGGTCGCCGCTGACACGGGATTTGAGATGCTTTTTCCGACCATTGCAGTGATGTTCACCGCGTTTGGGCTGAAGGAATCGTTTCGGTAGATTGATGTGTTCGAGAAGGTTATGTTCAAGACGCCCATCCTGAAGGTCACGGCGACGGATGCCTCCTTCCTGTTTGCGGCTGATGCAGTGTAGTAGAGGTTCGAGGCGTTGCCTATCATGCACGTGACGTTGTAGTTGCCTTCGGACTCGTTCGTCGTGTCCCACGCCCACACGGCTTCGCCGAGCAGGTCGGTCTGGGTGGTGTTCACGAGCGAACCGTTTTTGTAGAAGCCTACCGTGTAGTTTTGGATGCCGCTTGAGAGGTTTGCGTCAACGACCTTGCAGGTGAATGAGACTTCCGTGCCCCGCACAAACGTCCCGGCTGTGGGTGATATGGACTGGACTGCCGAGTAACCGTATATGTAGACGAGCTGCGTCTTCGGCGTTGAGCTGTAGTTTCCGGTGGCGTTGACTGAGAGGTTTCTCGGCCCGACTGCTTGGATGAGGGAGACTGTCCAGTTCGAGTCTTCCTTGGCGGCTACCTCCGTGTCGCCTAAGTACCAGTGTATCTGGTTCGGGTCCGCCGGGAAGACGCAGACTGATGGGAGGGCCGTCGAGGTGAGGGCGACGGTGTCTCCCTTGTAGATGATGCTCGCATTTGGGGGGCTGTCGATGGCGAGGGAGACTAGGTCGGTCAGGTAGACTGTCCCGTTGGTCGCGTTCTTTAAGACCGTCCAGAAGCTTCCGCCCAATGGGTCGAGGGTGACGTTCACGCTGTAGGCTCCAAGCGCCCAAGTGTCGCAGGCGGTTACTTCTGTTCTCGTGCAGTAGCCGGTGTTATTGGTGTTGGATGTTCCCCTGAAGGTGTCGTCAAGGTACCATCTGCAGGTTGCGCTCGGTATTTCCGCGTCCTGGCGGAATTCGTCGACAAGGTTTGCCATGAGCACCATCGGCTGGCCGCGCACCAGCCGCCCGCCCTGTGAGGTGAGGGAGAGGTTCGCCTCGCCTGTCACGTTGACGTAGTATTCCGTCGAGTTCACGCTCATGTACTGGGTGTTGTTCGACACTTCAACGTACCATTTCCGCTGGCCGGGCTTGTATGTGTTGTCCGGGTCGAACGCGTAGGTGCATCTGCCGTTCGCATCGGTTGCGGCGACGACAGGGTCCGCGTATACGCCGTTCTTGCGGACGGAGAAGCTGCAGTTCACGTTCGCGCCGACCGTCTGGTTGAGCTCTCGGTCGCGGAGGGTGACGGCAAGCGTTGCGGTGGCAATCCCCTTACGGGCTACGGCCGTGTTGTTGCCGGAAACGTTTTCGAAGAGGATGATGTGGCCGGTGACGCGGGGGAGCGAGTAGTTCGCCGTCTGGTACCAGGGGTGGCTGAAGTCGGTGTAGGCGAGGTAGAACGAGTTGTTGGTGCCGACCCAGCTTACGTTGGAGGTTATGTTATAGGAGGCGATTCCTGAGCCCGTGATGTTCCTCCTCCCCGCCTCAGCGTAGGACGTGGCGTTCCCTATCTTCACATATAAGACAACCTCGACCAGCTGGTTCTCCTGGTCGAAGACACTGGCCGAGTAGTTGAAGACGCTGCCCCACGGGGCCTCCTGCGGGGTCACGTTTACGTTGGTGAGTGCGGGGGCCTCGTCGAAGTAGGATGCCGTGTAGTAGCGGCTCGTCCGGTTGATGTACGGTTGAATCCACTTGAAGTAGTCGACGATTTCGTCGCCGTCCAAGTCCTGCTTGCAGACGTAGAAGACGTCAGAGCCGACCGTAAGTCCCGCGTACGTCGGCGTTGTCGTGTTGCAGTCAGCCCGCACAATCTCGGGGGTTATGTCATAGTAGGTCCCGTTCCCGAACCAGTCGACGCGAAGCTCCTGGGCGAAGAGGCTGTCGTTTACCGTCGTGTAGGCGATGATGTTTCTGAAAAGCGTGCTCGAGCCGTTGATGATGGTGAGGTTCTTCCGCCACGTCCCGCTGAAGTATGCGGGAGTATCCTCAACCATGACCGCCGGCTTGATGGCGCTCATGCTGTTGTCCCAGTAGAGGTCTGGGCTTGGGAGGTCGTAGAGCGAGCTTGAGGGAACGACTCTGCCGACGGCGGTGATGTCGCAGACCTTCTGCCCGTTGACGGTCGACACCAGGTAGTCCTGCGCATTGAAGTCGCATTCGGTTGCGCTTGCGCCGGCTGCGATGTATTTTATGGTGATGTTTTGGAGGGGGCGGACGGGGTAGGTTATGTTCAGCACCTCGGTCCCGACGGTCTCGTTGATGGTTATGTACTGCGTCTTAGAGTAGCCCGTCGGCACGAGGGTTGAGTTGATGATGCCGGACGCGTTGTAGGTGTAGGATACGGTCGGGGTTATGCTCAAGACCCCGCTTTCGTCGGAGTGGCCGAGGAAGGCCACGTCGCAGTAGGTCGTGTTGCAGGAGGAAAGCCTCGTCTGGACGAGCGAGAGGAAGGAGGTGTTCAGGGTGTTGCTTTCCCGGAATATGCCTGAGTAGTTCCACTCGTAGGGCGCGCCGGAGGAGGCGATGTCGATGTAGGGGTTATTCGTGAAGAACCTGAAGTTCATGATGTAGACGTTCGCATCCCCCGAAGCAGCAACGACCTCGAGCCCGTCCTCGGTGAAGACCTCCCCGATGTCGACGTCGTAGACGAAACCCAAGGTTGTCCTGTTGGCGCTCAAGTTTCCGGAGGCGTTGACGACGTAGGCGACTTTGTCCCACGAGCCGACGACGAGCTCGCTGCCTGAGTCCTGGAGGACGTCGCCGACGGCGGCGTCTGAGACGTAGTTTCCTGTCGGGAAGCTGTAGAGGACGCTGCTTCCGGCCCCGTTTAGGACGTAGGCCTTAAAATCGTTTGAAGTGTAGATGACTTCGTTGCCAGCCGATGATGAGTTGAAGTCTCCGACGGCAACACCCAAGACCCATCCGCCGGCTGAGTGGTTCCAGACTTGGGAGCCGGTCCGGTTGAGGACGTAGACGCGGCCGTCGTAGGAGCCGACGACGATTTCGTTGCCGTCGTCGGCGCTCACGTTCCCGATGGCCACATCATGGACCTCGCTTCCGACGGTGTAATTCCAGATTTGGCTTCCCGTTGAGTTCAGGAGGATGACTTTCTTGTCCCACGTGCCGACGACCACATCCTCGTACAGCCCTTTCGTGACGTTTCCGACGTCGAGGGCGTATATCGGGTAATTGGAGGCCGTATACGTCCAGACTTGCGTTCCGGCGCTGTTGAAGACGAAGACGGTCCCGTTTGAGAGGCCGACGACATACTCCTCGTTTCCGCTGTTGGTGATGTCGCCGGTCGCCACCGCATAAATCGGGTACTCCAAGGTTTTGGTGAGCGGGGCAATCTTCACCCCAGCGGAGGTGAGCACGTACACGTGGCCGTCGTCGGTTCCGGCAACAATCTCGCGGGCATTGTAGGCCCCGCTTTCCTCGCCGATTGCGACAGAGTACACTTTGGAGTCGAGCTTCGCGGACGCAGAGCTCATGAGCCCCGCAATCGACATGCTGGTGTTTACGAGCGTCACGTTTTTGGGAAGCCGCATCCATACGGTCTGGTTCTGGCCGTTCGGCATGCTCCCGGTCACGGTGAACCGGAGGTTGTATCCCTCAGTCACCGTGCTCACGTTGTCGTGGAGCTTGCCCTGCGCGTAGGGGATGATGAGGTTTGAGAGATTCAGGGTGTAGGAGG
>CAZJQY010000055.1:0-6338 GCA_964548095.1 uncultured archaeon | reverse complement strand
CAAACTCGGCGTAACTGAACGTATTTATTCGTTTCTTCCCATGGTTTAGTGTGGCCTGGTTGAAGGCCTCGCACATGAGGGTGGTTTCGGTTGGATCAGAGGAGACAAGAGCTTTCTAAGAGACTTTCGGCTGAGGGGCTTGTCGCGTCCTCAGTCTGCTTTGAGAAGATACTCTCCGAGAACATAAACGTTGACGAGCTCGTTTCCGAAGCCAGACGCGAGGAGGCGTGGCTTATCACCGATGATTTCCTCCAGAGGTTCATCAAGGAGGAGCAGGAGCTCACGTGCGCCGCCCAGGAGATTGTCGACCCCGGGCACCCGTGCGTGACGGTTGAGAGGACCCGGAGCGTATACGCCAAGGAAATCGAGTCGCAGCTTGTAATCGATGCGGAATCTGACGTGTCCGGCAGGTCAACCTGCGACGGCGACCTTGAAGACTTCATCCAGCACTTCAATGGGAGGTACCGCGACTTAGGGAGGATTATCCGCGACCGGCTTGACTACCGCACGCCAACGACCATCGAGAGCCTGCGGCGCGGCAAGGAAGGCCGGGAGAAGCTGCGAATCGTCTGCATGGTAGGAAACAAGCGGGAGAGCGGGAAAGGCCACCGGTTCTTCGACGTCGAAGACCCCACGGGGCAGATTACGGTGCTTCTGCCGCAGACTGACCAGCGGATGAAATCAGCCTACGAGCGAACGCTCTTAGATGAGGTCGTCGGCATCGGAGGCAGGCTCTCAAACGACATCTTCATCGCAGACGACGTCGTGCAGCCGGACATACCCACGATCAACCAGCCCCACTACGCGGAGGAGCCCGTGCACATGGCTCTCCTCTCCGACCTGCACGTCGGAAGCTACCTCTTCCTCGAGAGGGAGTTCGGACGCTTCATAGACTGGCTTCACGGGAAAGGAAACGGCGTGGACGTGGCGGAGCGGGTGAAGTACATCCTCATCGCGGGAGACCTCGTCGACGGCATCGGGATATACCCGAACCAGGAGAAGGAGCTCGTCATCCCGGACGTATACAAGCAGTATGAGTTCCTCGGCGCCCTCCTCTCAAAGATTCCGGATTACATCGAGGTGGTGGTTTCGATGGGCAACCACGACGCAGTGAGAAACGCAGAGCCGCAGCCCAAACTTGCCGAAGACATCGGCGCGCCCCTCTACGCCCTCGAAAACGTCCACGTGACCGGGAACCCCGTGCACGTGACCGCGCACGGCGTCCGAACCCTCATGTACCACGGGACGACATTGGACACGATGATTGCAAACCTCAGCGGCTGCACGTACGCGGCACCGGAAAACGCGATGATAGAATACCTGAAGCGACGGCACCTCGCACCCACCTACGGAAGAGACCCGCTCGCCCCCGAGGAAACCGACTACATGGCAATCAGGACGCTCCCAGACATCCTCCACTGCGGCCACGTCCACACCAACGGCTACGGACACTACAAGGGCGTGCGCGTCGTCAACTCGGGGACGTTCCAGGCGAAGACCAAATACCAGGAGCATCTAGGGCACATGCCGACTCCCGCGCGCGTCCCCATACTCAACCTCCAGAACTTCGAGGTGACGGTGATGGACTTCGGAGGCTGACATGGACCAGGAGATGACGTCGTATTTCACGGAGCTTGAAGGCAAGATTGACGCAGCGTATACCGTCGCCAGAGCATGCCGCGGCAAGAACTTCGACCCGAGCCCTGACGTTGAGGCACTTCCTGCCGGAGACATCGCAGCCCGCGTTGAAGGCCGAGTCGGCCCACCAGGCATCGCCGAGAAAATCAGGGAGTTCGGGAGGGAGAGGATAACAGACATCATAGACTACATCCTCGCAAACGGAGAATCCCTATCGCAGGAGGAGAAAATACTGCAGGCTGTCAGGACAGCCCTCGACATCCTCACCGAAGGCGTCGTCGCAGCCTCAACAGACGGCATATCAGACGCGAAAATACGCTCAAACCCCGACGGAAGCAGGTACCTCTCAATCTACTTCGCAGGCCCAATCCGAAGCGCCGGCGGGACGGGACAAGGCCAGGCCGTGCTTGTGGGCGACTACATCCGAAAAAAGGTCGGCCTGCAGGAGTACCGGCCGACAGAAGACGAGGTGGAGCGCTACGTCGAGGAGATAAAACTCTACGACGAGCGTGCGAGCAGGCTCCAGTACCTGCCCTCAGACGACGACATCCGCATCATCGTGCGCAATACGCCCGTCTGCGTCGACGGAGACCCGACCGAAGAGATGGAGGTGCCCATCCACCGCGACCTAGCGCGCATCGAAACCAACCGCATCCGCGGAGGCATGTGCCTGGTGACAGCCGAAGGAATCGCGCAGAAGGCTAAGAAGCTCTACGAACACTCAAAGAAGCTGGGCCTCGACTGGGAGTGGCTTAAGGAATTGGGGAAAAAGCCCAAGGAGGCGGAGGACGCGACCAGCAAGCCCATCGCAAAGTTCATGGACGAGGTCGTGGGGGGAAGGCCCATCTTCGCCGCACCCTCGGCGAAAGGCGCCTTCAGGCTCCGCTACGGGAGAGGGCGGGCCTCAGGCATCGCCGGAAAATCCATCCACCCCGCGACCATGATACTGCTCGACGGGTTCATCGCCACGGGAACGCAGGTGAAAGTCGAGCGCCCAGGCAAAGGCTGCGTCATAACCGAATGCGATGAAATCGAGGGGCCGATTGCCAAGCTAAAGGACGGAAGCGTCGTGCGCGTCGACGACGTAGTCTACGCGCGGGACATAACGCATGCGGTCTCTGAGATTCTATTTCTAGGAGACATCCTAACATCCTTCGGAGACTTCCTGCAGACGAACACGAACCTGCTTCCGGCAGGATACTGCGAGGAATGGTGGAGCGCAGAGTATCAGGAAAAAACCGGCCGACGCTACGACGCAGTCCCGACGCCTGATGAGGCAGTCTCCCTCGCGAAGGAAACAGGCGTACCCCTCCACCCCCGCCACACCCACCACTTCGAAGACGTCTCAGCCGCAGAGATGACGCTGCTCGTCTCGTGGCTTGCCACAGGGAAGGTCGAATCAGACGCGCTCGTAATCGCAAACAACAACTACGCAGCAAAACGCATCCTCGAGGTTGTGGGCGTCCCCCACCGCGTCGCAACCGTATTCGTCGAAGTGCCCGACTACCAGCCGCTGCTCGCCTGCCTCGGAATAAGCGTAGAAGGCGGAAGACTCCAGACGGCCGCCTTCACGGAGAAGGCCCAGGAGGTCGACGGAAAAGAAGACGGATTCACGCTCGTCGCGAAGACGACTACCGTACCCCTGCGGATGAAAAGCGGGACATACATCGGCTGTAGGATGGGGCGGCCCGAGAAGGCAAAAGAGCGGAGGATGCAGCCGGCAGTCCACGGCCTCTTCCCGGTGGGAGAGTACGGCGGGCGCGAACGCAGCCTCAATGAGGCAGCCCAGAATGACGTCATACCCGTCGAAGTCGCCGCATACAAGTGCGAGGAATGCGGCAACGTGAGCCTGACGAACGTGTGCGCCCACTGCGGCAAGCAGGCGACGCTCATCAAGTCCTGCCCCAACTGCCGCTACGTTGGCGAGGCGTCTGTTTGCCCCAGCTGCAAAGTAAAGACCCGCTTTTTCGACACGAGAAACATCCCCATAAAGAACCTGTGGCAGACTGCCCTCGAGCAAGCTCATGTTAAATCCGTCAATGTGAAGGGAGTGCAGGGGATGATATCAGAGTATAAGATTCCCGAACCCATCATCAAGGGCGTCCTTCGGGCGGCAAACGACGTTTACGTCTTCAAGGACGGCACCATCCGATTCGACGCAACCGATGCGCCGTTGACTCACTTCAAGCCCAAAGAGATTGAGGTGTCGGTCGAGAAGCTGCGTGAGCTGGGCTATGCCCACGACTACGAAGGAAACCCCCTCATCTCGGACGACCAGGTGATTGAACTCAAATGCCAGGATGTGGTGATTCCGACGGAAGGCGGCAAGTATCTCATGCAGGTTGCAGCCTTCGTCGACAACCTGCTTGCGCGGTTCTACGGGGTCGAACCTTTTTACAGGGTGGGTGTGAGGGAGGACCTCCTCGGCCACCTCATCACCGGGCTTGCGCCCCACACCTCAGCCGCAATCGTCGGCCGCATCATCGGGTTCACGAAAGCCCGCGTCTGCTTCGCGCACCCCTTCTGGCACGCCGCAAAAAGGAGGAACTGCGACGGCGACGAAGACGCCTTCATGCTGCTCATGGACGTCCTCCTCAACTTCTCGCGCCGCTACCTTCCCGAGAAGCGGGGAGGCCAGATGGACACCCCCCTCGTCGTCTCGACGCTTCTCAACCCTTTCGAGATAGACGACGAAGCGCACAAGATGGAAGTCGTCTCAGCGTACCCGCTTGATTTTTACGCAAAGACGTGGGAGAAGGCGAGCCCCTACTCCTGCCCAGTCAAAGTCGTGAAGGACGTGCTCGCCGAAAACCCATACAGCAACCTCCTCTTCACGCACTCGACGGGAAACATAAACGGCCCAGTCCACAAGTCAAAGTACGTCAAACTCGCGACGATGCAAGAGAAAGTCACAGCCCAGCTCGAAATCGCGGAGAAAATCAGGGCAATAGATGAGCGCGCCGTCGCCGAAATCGTCATCAACTCCCACTTCCTCCGCGACACCTACGGCAACCTCAAGGCGTTCACACGCCAAAAATTCCGCTGCGTGAAATACAACGCAAGCTACCGCCGCGTCCCCCTCACAGGCAAATGCACGAAATGCGGCGGAAAACTCCTCTTAACCGTCACCGAAGGCTCAATACGCAAATACCTTGAGCTCACGAGAAACCTCGTCGAAAAGTACGGGCTCTCCAACTACCTGAAGCAGCGACTGGTCCTACTCGACAAAGACATCACATCACTCTTCACCAACGACCTCGCCAAACAAGTGAGCCTAGCGGAGTTTATGTAATCTTTAGGATCGTGAACAACTATTTTTCCTTTCAAATGCCGTCAGCTAGTTTACAAATTTTTTTCACAGATTCCATGTCCACGTCAAATTTCTTTTCTATGAAAACGCCTTTGAACGAGTCCATGAACCCCTTTGTCTCCAAGATTGAATCCAATTTGATTAGATGGCTCTTCAAACGTTTCTTATCCCCTCTCAGGAGAATGTCTCTTATCAGTTCCACGTCCACATCCCTCGATAATGCAACGACATCCCTCAAGTCCGTAAGCCTTCCTGAATGAAGTTTCATGGCAATCAAAACCTCTTTTTTCGGAACCAAGGCTGTGACTTCGCCGGCGGCTCCCGTGATTTTGCGGTAATCCGAGTTGGCCAGTAACAGGTCGAAACCGAATGCGGCGCTGGTTTGTCTCGCACCCACTCCGCCGACGAGGAGGTCAACGCTGACTTTGGTAACGCCGCTCGTCTCGTATCTCACGAACTTTGAGGAATAGATGTTTTCAAGTTCACGGGACGCCGTCCTTTTGAAACCGTTTTTGCCGAGAACTTCCTCGAATTTTTTGGCGTCTTCGTGGGATACGACTATGTCCGCGTCAACGGAGAACCGGTGCTTGTACGCCGAGACGCCGTATCCTCCGACCACGACGAATCTTAACTTCGCCCCCGAAAGCGTGTTCAGGATGTCGAATATGGCCTTCTCGCGCTTCAGGAATTCTTCAAACATTTGCACCAACCTCTGCGTATTTTACGCCCAACTTCTTCTTGTAAAAGTTCTGAACCATCTCTAACGCCGGCTCAAAATTGTATACATTATCCTTCATGAATTTTATCGTATCCTCTAAACTGTCCACTGGCACGCCCTTGTGGTAGGTTACTTTAAAGTCGTCCGACAATTCAACCGAATAAAAAATCCCTTTCCGCGAGTTAGTCTTGAAATCCAACTTCTTGCAGTAACTCTCGAATACGCGCTGGTCTGGTTCATTCAACTCTATGAAGATGGGGTAGTAGTCTTTGAAGCGGGATATATTGTATCCTCCGTTAGTCCACACGAAGACGGCATCCGTCTTAGTGAAGCAGTATTTCACTCCGAACAACGGCAAAACAGAGTAATGGAATGACACGTCGTCTCTGAAGTTTTCCCTGATGAAACCCAAAACCCGGATGTAGAAGGGGTTGTCTTTGTTCAAAAACAACTTCGTGCGGGTTCCCTTAAACGTCCCCACCTCCACCAACTTCTTCACCCAGTGATAAGTCCAACCGTAGGATAAGCCAATCCTCTTGGACAAAGCGTTTATACTATCCTCATCTCTGGCGGAAATCACTATCCTGAATACGTGAGGGTTCAAAATCTCAATTTCCATGTTATCATTATAGTGATAACATATATAAATACGTTCCAAACACGTGAACTACC
>CAZJQY010000054.1:0-6343 GCA_964548095.1 uncultured archaeon | reverse complement strand
TGCAGGAGAAGTACGTGCGGAATGCGCCTGTGGCGGTTGATAAGGCTGCTTTTTCTGCGGACGCTGGCGGTGGTGCTCCCGCCGCGAATAAGGTTTCCGTCGGCAGGGTTTCCGGCGAAGATTCCTTGTGGGAGGTTTCCGGTCTTCCGAGGGATGTTTCGTCTGTTCGCGCGAGCGGTATTGTGGTGTTGGATGGTGCCTTGTCTTATGTGCGGGTTATTTTGGAGGACTCTGACGGTAAAGAGTATCTGCTTTTTGCCTCCGACAGTCTTGCGTTGGGCGAGGGCGAGCACAAGTTCGAGGACGTGTGCGAGGAATCCTGCGAGATGCCGTCCATCAGGTCTAACAGGGTGCGGGTTGAGGTTTCCGGCGGAAAACTTTTCTTGGATGCTTTAAGCTACCGGGGGCCGAGAAAATTCATGGTCTCCGGAAACCAGTTGCGTGACCTTATCGCCAGCAAGCAGGAGCTGCAGGTTCGGGAGAAGATTCGTCTGCTTAACGAGCGCATCAAGCGAAACGGCGAAGGTTGGGTTGCGGGGGATACGCCGCTGCTTCGGATGAGTTATAACGAGAAGAAGAAGCTTTTCGGCGGAAAACTCCCCAACCTCTACGGGTTCGACGCCTACAAGGGGGGTGTGTTCAGTCTCCCCGAAGGACTTTATGCGGAGGGTTCTCCGAAGGCGGCGCCGATTTCTTTTGCGGCCTCCTCCTTAACCACTGTCACGACCACCATAAAGCTTCCTTATAACTTTGACTGGCGCAGCAGACACGGCGAAAACTGGATGACTCCCGTGCGAGACCAGATGCAGTGTGGTTCGTGCTGGGCGTTCGGTTCAGTTGGTGCCGTGGAGGGAGTGATTAACATGTACTATAACCAACACTTAAACTTCAACCTGTCAGAGCAGGACCTGGTTTCTTGTTGCAGCGCCTGCGGCAGCGGCTGCTACGGAGGATGGCCTCAAGACGCACTCGATTACATCAGCAGCACGGGTGTTGTTGATGAGGCGTGTTTCCCCTATACCGCCACAAACAGCCCCTGCGGCAACAAATGCGCCGGCTGGCAGAACAAGGTTTTCAGGATTTCAGGAGAAACAAGCGTTGCCCCATCATTGTATGAACTCAAGAAGGCGATAGTCCAAAACGGCTCTCAGGCGACGATTATAAGTTTTTGGAATCATGTGGTGACTACCGCAGGCTACGGCTTCAACAAGAGTGCCGGAGGATTCCACATAATATTCAAGAACAGCTGGGGTGCCGGCTGGGGCGAGGGAGGCTACGGCAGGATGCTTGTGAAGGAAGGTGAAGTAGGAGTCGGGAACGCGTTCGAATTTTACTCCGCCATCCCGCCGATTACGCTACCCTCCTCAGTAGCGGCGAATGTCTCGTGCGTCGACAAAGACGGCGACGGATACTGCAACTGGGGAATCGGGCCGAAACCGTCCTCCTGCCCGGCGAAGTGCGGACTCACCCGAGACTTCGACGACTCCAATTATCGGACCGTCTACCCTGAAGACTGTGAGACTTCCGGCGACGAAGACAAAGACAGACTATCCGATTGCGCGGACGTCAAAGACTGCCCCTACGGAGTCCCGTGCAACGCAGCTCACACGTTATTCTGCAACAAGCTTGGCTCATGCAGGCCGCCTGAGAACTGCACTGCCCCAGGCGACGAAGACGGAGACGGGCTTTCCGACTGCGCCGACTCGGAAGACTGTCCCCCCCAAGCATTCTGCGATTCCCCCCAAACCAAGAAATGCGACCCCATGAAAAGATGCGTCATCCCGCCGTTCACTCTCATGTGGGGCCGCAACCTAGAAGGCATGCGGATGGGTTACGACGTGGCGTTTTCCCCTGATGGGAGTATTCTCACAACAGGCTCCTCCCTGTTTGACGTTTCTCTGGCGAAATTCAATCCAAACGGAAACATAGTCTGGAATATCACCATAGCGAACTCAAGCGGTGAAGGACGCGGTGTCGCCGTCGCAGCGGACGGAAGCGTTTACGTGACCGGAGGAGCGTCCTCCTATGGCCTGTTTTTGCTGAAATACGGCTCCGGCGGCAATTTATTGTGGAGTCGCGTGACAAACTTGGACGCCAGAGGCCAGGACGTTGCCGTAGCCTCGGACGGGAGCGTGTATGTGGTTGGAGAAATCGCAGCCGATTCAAACGTAACTCCTTGGATTCTTGAACACAACTTATGGCTTCTCAAGTACGATTCAAACGGCAATATGATATGGAATCGCAGCGTAGGCGGGGGCACCGAATACACTGATGACAAAGGTTACGGCGTCGCCGTAGCCTCGGACGGAAGCGTATATGCTGCAGGCGTTACCGAATTTTCCGGAGGAGACGAGGTTTGGGTGCTGAAGTTCAACTCACAGGGCAGTGTCCTCTGGAATAAGACATTCGGCAGCGGAGGGTACGGAGTCGATGACGAAGGTAGGGGAATCTCAGTCGCACCCGACGGAAACATCTACGTTGCAGGAATCACCAACTCATCAGGTTCGCCGCAAATGCGCTCAAGAAACAGCGAACTGTGGCTGCTCAAACTCAACTCTAACGGAGTAATCCTATGGAACCAGTCAGTGAGCGGCTTTTACTATACTGGAACCGCGAACTTGGTTTCAGGCTACGGGGTTTCCGTCTCAACGTACGGGAACGTCTATGTTGCAGGCTCAATCCAGGATTACGCTGACAATTATCGTCCGCTTTTGCTAAAGTTTCATTCGAACGGCACCCTAATATGGAATCAGGTGGAAGGATACGCCGGAGAAGACTCAACTGCATATAGTGTCGTTGTTTCTCCTCAGGACGAAGTATACGCGGTAGGCTACAACTACTCTCAGACAGGCGGCATGTCCATCCTGTTGCTCAAGTACTGGGGTGGCGAAGTATGCGACAGGCCCGAAGACGATGACGGAGACGGCCTGATAAACTGCGCCGACTCAAGCAATTGCCCGGTCGGCGTATTCTGCAACCCAGACCACACTCAAAGGTGTTCCCCTCAAGCCTCATGCGCTACTCAAAACTCAACGTTGCTGTGGAACCGCTCCATAGGCGGGGCGCGCGATGACGTCGGCCAGAGTGTTGCCGCGGCATCCGATGGAAGCGTTTATGTCGCCGGCTACACGAATTCTTCAGGGGCGGGAAGCAACGACGTATGGTTGATTAAGTTAAGCTCTTCTGGCAGTATCCTGTGGAACCGTACTGCGGGGAATCTTTCCGCCGACCAGGCGTATGGTGTTGCGGTGGCATCTGACGGCAGCGTGTATGTTGCCGGTTCGACGAGTTCTTACGGCGCCGGGAGCAGCGACCTTGTTTTGATGAAGTACGCGAGTAATGGCACGTGGTTGTGGAGCAAACTTGCCGGAGGTTCTTCTTCGGATGAGGTTCGGGGTGTTGCCGTTTCCTCCGACGGCAAGGTTTATGTGACGGGTTACACGTATTCTTACGGTTCCGGGGGGAGTGACGTAGTCCTGTTAAAGTATGATTCCAGCGGCAATCTTTTGTGGAGCAAGCTTGCCGGCGGAGCTAGAGACGATTTCGGTTCCGGTGTTGCAGTCGGGTCGGACGGAAGCGTTTATGTTTCGGGTATTACCGCCTCTTATGGTGCGGGTAATTACGACGCCGTCTTGATGAAGTATGATTCCAGCGGCGTCTGGAAGTGGAGTCAGCTGGTTGGCGGGGCGCAAAACGACTTGGGTTGGGGTGTTTCCGTGGGCTCTGACGGAGGCATCTACCTCCTCGGTTTCGGGAATTCTTCGGGCGCCGGAGGATTCGACTTGGGGCTCGTGAAGTATAATGCCTCCAGCAACAAGCTGTGGGAGAAGCAGGCTGGAGGATTCAAGGACGACGCAGGTTACGGTGTCGCAGCATCCTCTGACGGAGGCGTTTATGTGGTCGGATACACAGACTCATCGGTTCCCGGACTGAGGGATGCGTGGCTCCTTAAGTACTCATCGGGCGGGACTCTCTTGTGGGGCCAGGTGAGCGGTCAGCCGGCTGAGGACGCGGGTTACGGTGTGACCGTGTTTGGCGGCAACAACGTTTATGTTACGGGATACACGTCCTCAAGCGCATCCGGCAAGGAATTATGGGTGAGCAAGCTGAGGGCAGGGTAATCATCACGCCCGCCAAACGCTCCTCCACTAATACTTTTCCAATGCTCTCTCGGACGTATTTTTATTTATAAGCGACATAACATACTTCAGATGGAACTCGAGGAACTGGAAGGAGTCGGGGCAACCATTGCCGAAAAACTCAAGGAAGCAGGCTACGGTTCAGTCGAAGCAGTCGCTGCCGCATCACACGGAGAACTAAAGGAAGTGGGGCTCGGCGAGGCAACCGCGATAAAAATCATCGCATCGGCTCGTGAATCACTGCAAATGGGTTTCGAGTCCGGGCTCGACGTGCTCGAAAAACGCAAGCAGATTGGAAAGCTTACGACCGGCAGCACCGAATTCGACAAGCTCTTCGGAGGCGGCATCGAGACCCAAGCAATAACAGAATTCTTCGGGAAATTCGGGTCAGGCAAAACACAAGTCGGCCACCAGCTCTGCATCAACGTGCAGCTGCCCAAAGACAAGGGAGGGCTTGAGGCAACCGCAATCTACATCGACACCGAAAACACCTTCCGCCCAGAGCGCATCCAGCAGATGGCGGCGGCAGCCGGAATCGACTCCGATGAAGCCCTCAAAAACATCCAAGTCGCACGCGCCTACAACAGCGACCACCAGATGCTCCTCGCCGAGAAGGCATCCGAACTCATGAAAGAGAAGAACGTACGGCTCGTCGTCGTCGACTCCCTGACCGCCCACTTCCGCGCGGAATACGTCGGCCGGGGGACGCTCGCCTCCCGCCAGCAAAAACTCAACCGGCACATGCACACGCTGTCCAGGAAAATCGCAGACTTGCATAACGCGGCCGTCGTCGTCACCAACCAGGTGATGGCGCGCCCCGACATCCTCTTCGGCGACCCTACTGCCCCCATCGGCGGCCACATCGTCGGACACCACTCCACCTTCCGCGTCTACCTGCGCAAGAGCAAAGGAAACAAGCGGATAGCCGAACTCATTGATTCTCCAAGCATGCCCGACGCCGAATGCGTCTTCCAGGTGACAACCGACGGCATAATTGATTAAGTACGTCATACCCGTAAGGGGCATTCAGAACATCTTTTAAAGGAAATATACTTATAGTATACAATACTTCAGTATACGTTTTGCAGGAAAAATGAGAAACATAACCATTGACTTCCCGGACGAGAAACCATTGGTCGAGCAACCCGTCGAGTTGGTTGAGCGTAAAGGAATCGGGCACCCCGACAGCATCTGCGACGGAATCGCGGAGGCGGTGAGCAGGGGGCTCTCGAACTACTACCTCAAGCAGTTCGGCCAGATACTGCACCACAACACCGACCAAGTGGAGCTTGTGGGAGGCCGCTCAGACCCGAAATACGGGAACAAGGAAGTCCTGAAACCAATCTACATCCTGCTTTCCGGAAGGGCGACCAACGTCTACGGGAAAGACGAGATACCCGTAGGAGACATCGCAATCAAATCAGCACGACAATACCTCAAAGAGACGTTCAAGTACATCGACCTAGAGAAAGGCGTCATCCTCGACCAGAAGCTCGGGCTCGGGAGCTCAGACCTCCGGGACGTGTTCGGACGCGACGGCATACCCAAGTCCAACGACACAAGCTTCGGCGTAAGCTTCGCGCCGTTCTCGCTCACGGAACAGCTCGTCTACGACACCGAGAAGTACATCAACGGGAAGATGAAGGACATGCTTCCCGCATCAGGCACGGACGTCAAGGTCATGGGCGTGCGTCTCGGAGACGAGATAACGCTCACCATCGCGAACGCCTTCGTCTGCCGGCACATCAAAGACTACAAAAACTACGAGAGCCTTAAAGAGGAGATGAAGGAGAAACTGCTCGACTTCATCGCCAAGAAGACGGACGAGAACGTGAAAGTCGACATCAACACCGGCGACAACCCCGAACACAAAAGCGGCTTCATCACCGTCACTGGCACAAGCGCCGAGATGGGCGATGACGGCTCCGTCGGGCGAGGGAACCGCGCGAACGGTTTGATTACCCCCTACCGTCCCATGAGCCTTGAGGCGACCGCCGGCAAGAATCCCGTAAACCACGTCGGCAAAATCTACAACATCCTCTCCAAGAAGATTGCAGACGACATCGCTGCGGCGGGGGCAAAGCAGGCGTACGTCCGCCTCATGAGCCAGATTGTAAAACCCATCGACAAGCCGCTGTGCGCGAGCGTTCAGGTCATCGGCGACAAATCCCTTGAGGCCGAGGCGCGGCGGATAGCCGACTACT
>CAZJQY010000053.1:0-6368 GCA_964548095.1 uncultured archaeon | reverse complement strand
CGACCACAAAAAATACGAAAAACGATTCAAGTACTAAACGCCCCCCACAACTCTCGCCCCTCAACAGCTCGCATTCGCTCGGTCGGATAACACGGGCTAAACGGAAAAATCCTGCGGGATTTTTCCCAAACCCCTCCCTTCGGTCGGGGCTTCGTTTAGCCCTATAGGTTCCGTCGGCTACTTTTGTTTTGCTGGTTTTTCTTCCTTCTTCTTCTCTTTCTCTGGTTTTCCGGCGGGGGTTTCTGGTTTCGCTTCTTTGTTGGGGAACTCGGTGTACCCGCACTTGCCGCAGGACATCCGGTTCTTGTGTTCGGCGAGGAAGACTCCGCCGCCGCATTTCGGGCACGACTTCTTCTTACGCTTTATTGTGTCGCCTGAAACCTCATACAACTCCCATTTTTTGCTTGGCATCGCAATCACCCCTCCTTTTTATCTTTTTCCGCTTTGGGCTTTGCAGGCTTCTCAGCTTGCGGCTTCGCAGCCTCGGGTTTAGAAGGTTTCGCAGACTTTTCTGCGGCAGGCTTCGCGGCCTCGGGTTTGGAAGGCTTCTCAGGTTTCTCTGCTACGGGCTTCGCAGCTTCGGGCTTGGAAGGTTTCGCGGCATCCGGCTTGGGAGCCTCCTTCGCCACTACCTCCTGACCTGCGCCCTCCTTCTTCTTCGGCTCGAAGTTTTTGGCGAGCTTGTGCTTGAGCTCGACCTTCATCGCCGCCTCGTTGTCGTAGACTTTCGCGTAGCCTTTCGCCTTGTGCGCGCCGTACTGCTGATACACGGCATCCAACACCGTCAGCTTCTCGTCTGACTTAAGTTTTTTCACCAGTTCCTTACGGACATCTTCGAACGAGGGCGTCACGCCCGCGTACGAGACCTCAAACCGTACTTCCTTCCGCTCGAGCAGAAGGTTTTCTTTCTTTTCAAGTATGTTAAAGTCCATCTTCCATATCCTCAAGCATCTTCTTTACCTTGTTTTTTATGTTAGCGTTAACGGTCACTTCCACGACGCCCTCGTCGGGCTGGCCGTAGGCGACCTTCCACCCCTCGGGCGCGTATGCGATGGCTGGGAGTGTGAGGAGGTCCTCCTCCCCCCGGACGCGGATTTTCGTCTTTCCGCTGCTTGCGAAGGCATGCTTAACGGCGTCTGCCGCTTCCCTGGTGATTCCTCCCGCGGGATTGTCGACGACAACCTCCCGCGCCACATATCCCTCGATTGCCTGGGATACGCCGCATTCCTTACGCTTGCACCTGCCGTCGAAGACGACGAGCTTTGGTTCGAACCCCTTGAGTATGGCGGACTCCGAGACTATGTCCCCCACGCACACGAGGTTTTCCGCTCCCACGCAGAGCATGCTTTCCCGCAGGACACCCAACGGCTTCTTGAGTGTGGCCCGTAGCCTGCGAGAGATGATGCGTCTTCCTCCTTCCGCCATTATCTCACTTTTAGGGCGTATTGGCCGGGGACTTTGATGTCGATTCGCTTGGATATCTCAGACCGCTCTGGGTCGATGACGCCGAGGTAGCCGGTCCAGTATTGGGTCGTCTGAGTGTTGCACTTCGGGCACACGTCCTGGTTGACGATCATCTTACACGTCTTGCATGCCTTCATTTCTTCTTCTCCCCCTCATCCTTCTTCGACTTTCTCTCGTCCTTGTCCTTCGACTTTCTGCCGTCCTTGTCCTTAGGCTCCTTGACTTTCTTCTCCTTCTCCTCGGCTTCCTTGGCCTTATTCTCCTTATCCGCGGTAAGCCACTCGAGCTTGCCGAGATAGGGTTGACGCATCGTCAATCCGATTTTCGAGTCTGAGACCCGGTCTTTGAGGCTGATGGTGACGATTCTTGCGCGCACGCGGTCCCCGACTTTGAGCATCTTGTTGCTTTCCCTGCCCACGAACATGTTGTTCTTGTTGTCGTAGCTCATGAAGTCTTCGGTGAGCTGGGACACGTGGATGAGGCCTTCCATGGGGCCGAATAGCATGAACGCGCCGAACTCGGTTATCTCTGTGATATCCCCCTCGACGACTTCGTGGAGGAGCGGCTGGTAGGTGAGCGCCGTAAACTGCGTGTCGTAGTAGGCTGCGCCGTCCCCTAGGATGATTTTTCCTTCGCCGACTTTGTTGACGCTGATGGGGGCGATGACTATTCCAACGTCCTTGTCAACTCTCCCGCATATGGTATTATCCAGTTCGGAGACGAGCACCTGCTCGAGTTCCTCTCCGAAGCGCTTCGGGGGAATTCGCACGGTGTCTTCTATGGTCGATATCTTGTACATTCCATCACCTTTTTGAAGTATAGTCTTTAGGTAGAATTGCTATAAAAAGAAACTTTTCGCCTATCTTGGGGGAGATTGAGCTCACCCAAATAAAAAAACAGGCTTTGGAGTATAAACCTTATGTCATACGCATATTAAAGTGTTGTCACCCTTGAGGGAGACGACGGCCACCCTGATTCTCTTGAGCCTCTGTTTCAGGCGCTTGTCGTTCGTGCACACGATGGCGTCTGGATGGGCTTCCGCATAGGAGATTAGGGCGTTATCGACGACTCCGCCCGCGGAAACGACGGCGACGTCCTTCCTCTTGAGGAGCTGTAAGGCGACGTGGGCTCCGACCGCCGTCTCAGACCTCGCCTCCGCAAGCGTCTCAAGCTCTCGGATGGTGCCTGAAAGAACGATTAGGCGGTGTTTTTCGGGAATCATCCGCTCTAGTTCGGCGTAGATGTCCAGCTTGTGTGTGTGCGGGAGGACCGTGAAGTTGGTGTCTAATACGACGTCTTTCATTTGACGATGCCGTAGCCGATGAGCCTCCATCGGGCTCCGAAGCGGCGGCTGATTGCGACTTTGTCGCCCGCCTCCGCGCATACGGGAAGCTTTAGGGTTATGCCACCGGACTTGGGGTTGGATACGACGCCGAGCGTTATGGCGCTTGCGACGGAGAGCATGAGGGATTCGTCTTTTGCGATGGGTTTAATCTCGACTTCGTCTTTCACGCCGACGAGGCGCGGCAGCAGATTGATGTCCAAGTTCAGGTCGTACAGCGGCTCGGGAAGCTCGCCAGGCCTGCCTACGAGGTTGCCGCAGAGGTTGTCTGATTTCGTGAAGGTCGGGTCAAGCTGGGTCCCGACTGCAATGAGACCCCCTGGCGTGACCTTATCGAGGTTTAAGCCGCCGGCAATCAGGCTCACGATTTTCGTGGTCACCGTCTCATAGTTGTTTTTCTTGCGCACGCCGGGCTTGATTTCGATTTCGTCTCCGACTTCGAGGACCCCCTGCTTGAGGGAGCCTCCGACGACGCCGCCGCGAATCTGTTCGATGTCAGTGCCCGGCCTGTTGATGTCGAATGAGCGGGCGACGAACATGCGCGGCTTCTTCTTGAGGTTGCGCTCGGGAGTGGGGATGTGCGCTTCGATGGCAGAGATGAGCGCGTCGATGTTGGCCCCGTAGTTTGCCGCTATGGGGATTACCGGCGCCTTCCCGACGTTAGACTCTGCGAGGAAGGACTGGATGTCGGCGTTGTTCTTGATGGCGGCCTCCTTGGAGACGAGGTCTGCCTTGTTCTGGGCGACCACGATGTTTTTCACGCCGAGGATGTCTAACGCCATCAGATGCTCTGCGGTCTGGGGCTGAGGGCATGCCTCGTTTGCCGCAATCACGAGCACTGCCCCATCCATCAGGGCTGTGCCCGAGAGCATGGTGGCCATGAGCGTTTCGTGGCCGGGTGAGTCGACGAACGAGACCTTCCGGAGGAGTTGTGTTTTCCCTCCGCATTTGGGGCAGGTCGCCTGCGTCCCGTAGCATTCGGGTTCCCCGCATTTCGGGCACTTGTAGAAGATGCAGTCAGCGTAACCAAGCCTAATGGAGATGCCGCGTTTTATTTCCTCGCTATGTCGGTCAGTCCAGATGCCAGAAAGAGCTTTGGTGAGGGTTGTCTTGCCGTGGTCAACGTGTCCGACCATTCCGATGTTTATTTCGGACTGGACATCCAACGTTAGACCTCCCCGCCAGTTTTTTTGTCTTTTGCCTTCGGTTTCTCAACGCCAGCTGGCTTTGATTCCTCGGGCTTCGACTCAGCCGCCGCCTCCGTCTTGATGCCTAAAAGCTCTTCGATGGTCTTCTTGCCTGCTTCCGTGACCTTCATGTTGACTTGCACGATGTCGTCCTCGATTTTCTCGCCGTGGACTCGCTTTCGCTTGCGCTCGTCCCGCACGGGGTTGTAGCCGACGCCTGCGTCCATGAGAACCTTCGCCCTCCCGCTTCCGTGGATTCCCTGGCGCATGGGAAAGCCGGACTTGTCGCTTCCGCCGGTGACTGCGAGCTTGTATCCTGCAAGCCCGAGGAAGCCTCCGTCCAGTTCGTCGCCAATCTTCTTTCCTTTGATGGTCTTTGCCTTGTCTTCCTTCACGTCGAGTTGGTATGATTTGCCCGTTGTCGGATTCGATATCACAGCCTTGAATTCCATTTTCCAGTTTTAAGTATACCTACTCTGACAATAAAAATAGATAATTGAGGTAAAAAGTATATTAACTACCCTGCTCTTCAATTAACGGATGAAAACATCTGAGATTCTGCTTGAAGCCCTCGAATACATGAGGGAATTCAAGGGTGCCACATTCGTTGTGAAACTCGGCGGAGAGGTGCTGGTTGACGAGGACATCGTAGACTGCGTAGCTCAAGACTTAACGTTCCTCGACTTCGTCGGCATCGGGTGCGTCGTCGTCCACGGCGGAGGAAAAGACATAACCGAGGCGATGGCCAAAATCGGCAAGAAGCCGGTCTTCGTCGACGGCCTGCGGGTGACAGACGAAGAGACCATGAACATCATCGAGACTGTCGCCGGCAAAGCCAACAACAAACTCGTCTCAATCATCCGCAAGATGGGCGGCCGCTCGAAAGGGGTTTCCGGGAAATCGGGGAACCTCTTTGTGACCGAGAAGCAGAAGGCGAACGTCGACCTAGGCTTCGTCGGAAACGTCGCGAAGGTGAACACCGACGTCATCAACACAAAGCTTAAAGAAGGCTACATCCCCGTCGTCTCCCCCATAGGTGTGGGCGCCGACGGCCACGCCTACAACATCAACGCGGACAGCGCAGCCGCAGAACTCGCGACAGCGCTCAAGGCGGAGAAGTTCATCCTGGTGACAAACGTCGCAGGCGTTCTGGACAAGGAGGGGAAGCTCATACAGCGACTCACGTTAATCCAAGCCCGCAAGCTTTTGGAGTCTGACGTCGTCTCCGGCGGCATGATTCCGAAGCTTCGCGCGTGCATCCGGGCGCTTGAGGAGGGCGTCCCGAAGGCGCACATCGTGAAGGCGTCCCGCCACGCCATCCTCGAGGAGATCCTCACCAAGGAAGGAACGGGGACGATGATTACGCGATGATTGAGGAAAAAAAGCTTCCGAACGGCGCAGGAATCCGCGTAAGCCTCCCGAACGCAAACCTCATCCTCCTTCTCGGAAAGAAAGGCTTTGTCATGTGCGGTTACCTGAACCTTGAGGCTGCCGAGAAGCTCGGCGACGCCGCGGCGATAGTGACCGGCGTCTCGACCATTGAAGAAGCGCTGAATGCGGACGTGAAGAAGGTGACATCAAAGGCGCGGGAGCTCGGCGTCCGCGAGGGGATGAGTGGCGAGGAAGCGCTCAAGCTTCTTTCGTAACAGAGTATGCCACCGCCGTGAAAACCGGCCCCTTGATTGAAATCGGCTTGTTTTTCGACTCGACGAAGCGTCGCGCGGCCTCGGAGACGGCGATGTTCACGTCTGAGGGCGATTTCGCCATCTTCATCTGGATGAAGCCCGACATCTCTCCCGCCGCAACCGCCCGCTCGACTTCATGGGCGAAGTATGCCGCGATGGCGTCGATGAATCCGAAGTCTGCTTTGAGCCCCTTCGCCCGGATGTCTGCGACATTAGCCTTAAGCTTTGACGCGTCCTTCGGGATGCCGTAGATGCCGGATTCAAAGACGATGACGTCGTTTAAGGCGGCGGGTCCGAGCAGCAGGGTGTTGTCCTCTTTTTCGATGACATCAACTCTTATCTTCTTGCCCCATAAGCTTCCCTTAAAGGCGGCGAACGAGCACGGCGACTTCTCGGAAGCGTACGCCACTGCCGTCTCTTTGATTGCTGCGGCAAGCCTGACGCCGTCCCCAGACTCTGGAGACTTTTCAATGCGGATTTCCCGCACAAGCTCCTCGTCCGAGAATTCCTTAACCCCGTAAAACTGGGGGTAAAGAAGCTCCCGCACGTCCAAGACCTTTTCCTTGGCCATGATGAAACGCTCGAGCCCGAAGCCTAGGTTGAAGACGTTTACCGGTATGTCGTAGTTTGCAAGAGCAATCGGCGAGTACATGCCGATGTCCGCGACCTCGATGTCTCCTGAGTAGACCT
>CAZJQY010000052.1:0-6520 GCA_964548095.1 uncultured archaeon | reverse complement strand
AACCAATTACCGGAACCCGGAGCGAACGGGTCTCGTGAAGGAGCTAGAGAAGGCGGCGCACAAGGAAGACGCCGGCATCTGGAAGGCAGTAGCCGAGGCTCTGTCACGCAGCAGGAAGAACAGGCCGGAAGTCAACATCTACCGAATCAACAAGCACACCCAAGACGGCGACGTGGTCGTCGTCCCCGGCAGCGTCATCGGGTCTGGGAAGCTCGCCCACAAAGTCGATGTCGCAGCCTTCAAGTTCACGGAAGGCGCGAGGAAGGAGATTATCTCCTCCGGCGGGAAAGTGCTTACCATACCCGAGCTCATCCAGGAAAACGCGCGTGGGTCGGGGGTAAAAATTTTAAGCTAAAATGATAATCGACGCAGAAGGTCTGGTGTTGGGGCGGATGGCAAGCCTTGCCGCGAAGAAGGCGCTCCTCGGCGAGCAGGTGATTGTCATAAACGCCGAGAAGGCAGTAGTCTCCGGCAGGAAAGAGGAAATCATCGAGCGCAACCTCGCGAAGCTCGAAATATTCAACAAAGGAAACTACACGAAGGGTCCCTTCCACTGGAAGCGGCCGGACCGGTTCGTGAGAGCAAGCATCCGTGGGATGCTGCCCTACAAGCAGAGCAGGGGCATCGAGGCCTTCGGAAACGTCATGGTCTACATCGGCTTCCCCAAGGAAGTCATCGAGAGAGAACGCAACGTCAAGGTGTCGGAGGAGCAGATGGTGAAACCCAAGAATTTAAGCAAAAACCTCGATAGTTATCTCACCGTCGGCGAAATATGCGAGAGCATCGGAGGAACCTACTAACATGGCAAGCAAACTCGTTCACGTCTCAGGCAAACGAAAGCGCTCGATTGCGCGCGCGACCCTAAAAGAGGGTAAGGGCATCATCACAATCAACTCAATATCGCTTCCCATATTCATGCCACGCTACAGCAGGATGCGGATTGAGGAGGCAATGCAGCTGGCAAAAGACTTCGTCGACGTCGGCACCTTGGACATCTCCGTGACCGCGACCGGCGGCGGGGTCTTCGGCCAGGCTGACGCAATCGCCTCAGCCATCGCCCGCGGCCTCCTGGAATGGACGGGAAGCGACGAACTGCGCGAGGCATACCACAATCACGACAGAACGCTCATTGCGGGAGACCACCGGCTGACTGAACCGCACAAACCAGGTCAGTCAAGCAAGGGGCCACGCCACAAGAGGCAGAAGTCATACAGGTGATGCGACATGATAATCCCCATACGATGTTTCAGTTGCGGCAAGCCAGTCGCGCAAGACTGGGATGAATTCACGAGGCGGGTCTCCGCTGGTGAGAATCCAGAGAAGGTCTTGAACGAGCTCGGCCACGACCGGTACTGTTGCCGCCGCATGTTCATATCCCACACCGAACTCATCGACGAGGCAATGCAATTCAGGAGGTTTTAATGGTGGCATCCTACAACCGATTCGAGAAGGCACGACTCATAGGCGCCCGCGCCCTGCAGATTAAGATGGGCGCCCCCATACTCGTGAAGCTTCCGAAAGGGGTAGACCGCCCCATCGACATAGCAACACTATAGTTCGCGAAGGACGTGCTCCCCATAACCGTAGTGAAGACATGATGGAACAAGAACAGGAGAAAACACAGGCGGAGGGAAGCGGCAAGTTCCTTGTCACACTCGACGAGTACCTCTCAAACGGCGTGCACGTCGGACTCAAATACAAGACCGCTGACATGCGGCCGTTCATCTACAAGATACGCCCAGACAAACTCTGCGTCTTCGACATACAGAAAATCGACGAGCGCATTCGGGTCGCGGCCAAGTTCATCGCGTCCTACGACCCCAAGGACGTCCTCGTCGTCTCAAACCGAGTCTACGGGAGAACCCCCATCAAAAAATTCGGCGAATACGCGGGATGCAAAGTCATCCTAGACCGGTTCGTATCCGGTTCGCTCACGAACCCGAACATCAAAACCTTCATCGAGCCGAAGCTTCTGGTGGCAACCGACCCGACCGCGGACAAGCAGGCCATCAAGGAGGCATCAGACATGGGCATCCCCATCGTCGCCATCTGCGACACGAACACCCGGACAAGGAACATCGACTTGGTTGTCCCATCAAACAACAAGGGGAAGAATGCCCTCGCGTTAGTCTACTGGATTCTTGCGCGCGAGGTCCTTCGGGAGCGCGGCGTCACCGGCTTCAGCGCCCTGCTTGAGGAGTTCATCTCGATTGCCGAGCCGCAAGCCTACATCCTCGAGATGCAGGACATTCAGCGGCAGAAGAACAGGAAGGCGAAAAGAAGAAGATAAAAATTAGGACTTTTCCACCAGTCTCCCGACTGGTGGTAAAAGTCTGCTGTCAAGAACACATCCTACACTTCACATGCCACTGGTCTCTGACCAGTGGTTCTTGACAATAGGGGAAACCCCATCAGATGGGTTTCCTGAAGTTTCTCCCGGCGTACTTCGCCTTGCCGCCGAGTTCCTCCTCGATTCGCAGTAGTTGGTTGTATTTCGCGCAGCGTTCGCTTCGTGCGGGGGCGCCGCTCTTAAGCTGTCCTGTGTCTAATCCGACAGTCAGGTCTGCGATGAAGGTGTCTTCGGTTTCTCCGCTTCTGTGGGATACGGTGACCCCCCAGCCTTGGCTGTAGGCGAGTTTCGCGGCTTCGATTGACTCCGTCACAGACCCTATTTGGTTTACTTTAAGGAGTAAGGCGTTTACTGCTTTCTTCTTGATAGCCTCCTTAATTCTCACAACGTTTGTTACTAGCAAGTCGTCTCCTGTAATCTGGATTTTTCCCCCGAGTTTTTTGACCATGAGACTCCAACCCTCCCAGTCGTCTTCCGCCATACCGTCTTCAATCGAGACTATTGGGTAGGTGTCAACGAGTTCGGCGTAGAAGTCAACAATCTCTGCCGGGGAGTACTCTTTGTCCCCTATCATGTAGCAATTTTTATCTTTATAGTAGAATTCAGAAGACGCCGGGTCAAGGGCCATAGCAACCTGCCCTCCGTAACCCGCCTTCTCGATGGCCTGCATCATCACGTCCAAGCGCTCCCGAGGCTCCTTTATGGGAGGCACGAACCCTCCCTCGTCCCCGAGGTGGGTGGCGTGGATGCCGTACTTGTCTTTGAGGAGCTTCTTGAGTGTGTGGTAGCATTCCGCGCCCATGCGCAGGCCTTCGGCGAACGTTTTCGCGCCGACTGGCATGAGCATGTTCTCCTGTATGTCGTTTTCGCTGCCGGCGTGTTTTCCGCCGTTGATGACATTAAACTGCGGGGTCGGCAGCACTGTCCCAGGCCGCCCGGAAAGCTTCGCGATGTAGGCGTACAAGGACAGGCCCGCGTCGGCGGCTCCGGCCTTGCAGACTGCCATGCTCACGGAAAGTATTGCGTTCGCGCCAAGCTTCTCCTTCTTGCTCGTGCCGTCAAGCTCGAGCATGACCCGGTCGACTTCCTTCTGCCGGGACGCCTCCATCCCTATAACCTTGGGGGCGATTATCTTGTTGACGTTTGCGACGGCCTTGAGCACGCCCTTACCGAGGTACCGTTTCTTGTCTCCGTCGCGAAGCTCTAAGGCCTCGTGGATGCCGGTTGAGGCGCCAGACGGCACCATCGCCCGAAAAAGCCCCTTTTTGGTTGTAAGGTCCACTTCAACAGTGGGATTGCCTCGTGAGTCCAAAACTTCCCTTGCTTTGATTGACGTAATCTTTTCACCAGCCATCTGAATTCACCTCAAAAATTCTTCAACAACTATTGGAACATACACTTAAAAACTTAGCTTCTCTTAAAGTCTATTCTACCGGAATTCCAATGCGTTCTATGTCTTCTGCGGTTATTGGTATTCTGCCCGGAGTCAACTGCGCTATGATTTGGCGTAAGGCCTTCTGGTCGTAGCCTACAATCCTCGCAGCAAGCATTATTGCTGCAAGCCTCTGTGTTCTGTCGAGAGTTCTCTTGTCCTTCGTCTCATCGAAATCGTTTTCGAGTATGTGTACTCTGTGACCGCTTTCATTGAACGCTCCGTCTGTCTCAAGCCTTACGCCTCTTTTTATGTGAGGACCGCATTCCACACGCCGGTCCTCCTGCTTTGCCGGGTCTTCTGTTCCGCGTGTCCCCTGAAACATCTTCATGTCATCAAGTATCTCCTCTATCGGCCTGTCTTTCCCCCCCTGAATGATATACGAGAGTTCACTCTCTGGATACCTTCTCAGCATAATCTCCGCTTCAGGTGTTGTCCCGCTGCCCAAGATAATCAGTCTGTATTTTTGGTTTTCAGCAAACTCTTTGAGCCCAAGCATTGTCACGGTCCCATCCCTCGCGCGAGGGTTTTGTTTCCTCGTTGAAGGCATCTCCGTCCCCTCCAGGATAAACCTTTTTACAGCGGCGTTTTCGTCGTTGGGATTTCTGGGATCGGCATAACGAGAGACCACTTCAGCCAAGACCGGGTCCCTCGTCTTTCTCTCCAAAATGTCCAATACGGCATCGCCAAGAGATGGGTAAGTCATTTGGTACGTAGCATACAGGCCTTTTCTACTATTCTGCGCGAAACCATACCTTGCTTCACTATACGTGTATGCAACATCAAACACTCGCTCCCCCTCGAGAGTCCTAAAGTCGTCTACACTACCCTCTCGCCTGAAAAACCAGTAGTCCACTCCATTTATTTCGCCGCTACCCCTGTCTTTAATCTGCTTCATAACAAACGACTTTGCACCTCCTTCCATGCCCCGGTAGAGCATCTCGCGAAGCTCTCTATGGCGGCTGTTGAGTTCTGCGATGGCGTCCTCCACATTTGTTTTTCCAGACAAATCCAAAATACGCTTTCTCTCTTCTGCGGGAACATCCCTCCGACCGAGGAAGTCTCGGAGATAACGTTCCGCATGATGGTATTCTCCAGAATCCTCAACTCTATTCAGGGCATTGACGAGTATGTCGGCTGAATCCTCACATCTCCCCGTTACTTCAGAGCCCAGAACCTCAAATCGGCGGAGTTCCAGTCTGCCATCCACGAGAACAGGCACAGAAAGCTCTCTACTGTGAGCATCCCTTAAGTAGCGTGGTCTCCTGTCTCTGTTTGTGGCCTTCACCGGCCGTCCTACCTCCTCAGATGACACAAGAGGTCTTCCGTCAACAGTCAGTCCGGAAATCCTATCTAAGGCGGTTCCGCTGTCAAAGACAATATCCCCCGCAGGATTATATCTGGGCTTGCCCATCACATCATCCTTGCCGCTTGCAGAAGGCCCTGCGCTAATAAGAAAACGACCACCCTGATACTTTTCACCACCCACGAGCAAACGTTGTTCATTTACATCAAATGCCATGAACATGTCGTCAAGATGACTTATCCTCCTAAATAACGCCCTGCTCATTCCCTCAAATGACAGATCCGGGGTAATCAGGCCCCCTAATGAACGGGAAACTCTTGATTGAGCAGCTACTACAGAATCCAAAAATATGAACGCTCTTGCAGCGTCCTGACGAAGCTCTCTCACCTCTTTTGCGGCTTCTGGCGTTAAGCTGTCCATAGCATCTAAAAATCTTCTCGTAACAACTCTTCTGTCTTGATCCTCAAATTCTTCTGTAAAAGGTAATTCATATTGCCTTGGTCTTTGGACTATTTTCGACATAAGCTACATAAAGGGGAGTTAAATTTAATAAAGCTTAAATCAGCCTCCGTTATCAGGTATTTATTCCTGTTCTGCCTAAATTAACGCATGCGTGTAACGACAAATCCCTGGCACTCTCCCTCTGATGGCCCTGCGCCTAACCCGCTGGCTCGCAAAGCCGAAGAAATTTTTGGACGCGATTTCATTGATGTACTCAACAAGTCAAGTGATGAGATACTCCGAGCAGGCCTTCCTCGAGGAGAGTTGATGGATGTTGCCAGAGCCTTAAGGCAAGATATCGGAGGGCTTGTCAGGGGTGAAATGCGGTTGGGGCGTAGAGGCGCACTACTTCTTGAGCACACTCACGCTCAAGACCCGTCTCATACCAGGGAGATGTTGATGCAGCGTCTTCCGTTTCGTATACGTGGATTCCTAGATACAGACTACCCTGTAGTGTTAGATCGTTCACTTGACAGACTAGTCTCCTTGATTGCTGCATCTTATATTCTCGATCGTGTTGCCATGGATTTCCAACCTGAAGGGCAGCATGACTCTCCCGTGCGCAGTATACATAATCTTGAGGAGTTATCCCGGAAGATGGTTTTAGTTGTCGGCGCTACTGCAGTCGGAAAAGATACCGTCCGTTCAGCACTTGTAAAAGACCTACATCCCGAGTTAAGCACGGGCCAAAGAGTTGACCGAGATGCGTTGTCTGAGAAAGCCAGGGATATCGGGATAATACTCCCT
This sequence comes from uncultured archaeon, assembly GCA_964548095.1. Classification (GTDB taxonomy): domain Archaea; phylum Altiarchaeota; class Altiarchaeia; order IMC4; family SCGC-AAA252-I15; genus SCGC-AAA252-I15. The sequence continues at coordinate 184 of CAZJQY010000052.1, read as the reverse complement.
GTGAAACTTACGGGAAGACAACGGAGGGCGGATGAGGCGGATGGCGTGGACTACTGGTTTTTCGACGGAAGAGACGGAAGGCCGCACGAGACAAGGCTTCTCTCAATAAGCCATGGAAAACACCACCTACCCTACTCCTACATGTACTCCGGCCACATGTACGGCTTTGCTCTTGAAGATATCC
>CAZJQY010000051.1:0-6562 GCA_964548095.1 uncultured archaeon | reverse complement strand
AGGCATACAAGAAAGTAGAGTACGTCATATTCATTCGGAGACTTTTTTTCAATATATCCCGTCTGGTATTCTTACTGACTTTCATGTACTTAGGTTTGATTTTGATGGGAGTGCTAGCATCTTTTGTTTTAGCGTTCTTCCTTTCTTTAATTCTCCTCAGTAGATACACGCGAAAATTCTTCCCCCTCAGGTTAACACCTGGTTTTGATAGGGAGTTGCTGACCTACTCCTGGCCCCTCCTTTTTACGAGTCTTTTTGCAAGCATAGTAATAACAGGCAGAGTTGACACCATAATGATAGCGTATTTTTTACGGACAGCGGATGTTGCATTATATAACACAGCTTATCCCACAGCAACTTTACTGCTCCTTGCACCGACTGCAGTCCTCGGTATTTTTTTGCCGGTTATCACAGAAAAGTTCGCGATGAATAAGAGTATTGAGTCCGACTACAAGACGGTTACTCGGTGGATTCTCCTTATAAACCTGCCTTTTGCAGTGTTTATATCCGTCTTTTCGAGTGATATTTTAGCTCTGTTATTCGGCGGAAAGTATGCCCCTGCAGCCTCCTCCCTTGCCATATTGAGCACCTTCTATCTTCTATACTCGCTGACGTTGTCGTCAGAGAATGTAATTAAGATGTTCAAGAAAACAAAGTTTTTGCTGAGTGTTTTAGTGACTCAGATTATTGTCAACATCTTGTTGGATTACCTGCTCATACCAATGTATGGCATAAACGGTGCTGCCATCTCATCGGGTCTTGCGTCTTTTCTCGCATCTGCAGCATACATTACCGCAGCCTACCGTTTGACCAGAGTGCGCATATTTGACATGGCATACCTAAAACCTGTTTTTTCGATAATGTTAAGTGCGTTATTGGCGTACCTAATCAAGAGCAGTATACCACAAACTACGCTTAGGATACTATATCTGCCCGCCATCATGGTCATATTTCTTGTAACATACCTCGTCCTTTTGTTTGCAACAAAAACGATTACAAGAGATGATAAATCCGTTCTTAAGTTCCTGAAAGACAGGATATCCCAAAAAAGGAATCTCACATCACTTAAGGAGTTGTTTGCTCACTGAGAGCGTGCGGGTGAGCATGACTCCATGCGACTTTGAGTATATACGAGTATCTTCAAATCAAGCCAGAAGGGCATGTGTTTTTATCCCTCTCATAAGAGAGTATTAACCATGAGAATAGCGTTTGTCGTTTACTTGTTCCCGAAGTTGTCTGAAACATTCATACTCAACCAGATTACGGGGTTGATGGACAGAGGGCATGACGTCGAGATAATCGCCCAGATAAACCCCTGCGAGAGTAAAGTCCACTCTGACGTAGAGAGATACCGGCTTATGAAAAAAGTTCATTACATAAACATGTCCCAAAACAAAATAGAGAGGATTCTAAAAGTCCCGTATCTGCTTGCTGCAAACCTCCACAAAAACCCTGTGAAGATACTGAAATCCCTGAATGTCCTAGAGTATGGGATAGATGCGCTCTCCCTCAGATTATTCTACACGTGCGTCTTTTCCCTGAATTTCCAAGAAAAATTTGATGTAATACACTGCCACCACGGTCCAAACGGGATTGTCGGCATATACCTTAAGAGCAACGGCGTGGGCAGTAGAGTTGTTACACACTTCCACGGTTATGATATCTCTGGTTATATCCTCAAGAGAGGCATTGGAGTCTACAAACGCCTGTTTATGGAGGGTGATGCGTTTCTGGCAGTTAGCGACAGCATAAAGAAAAAATTGGTTGAATCAGGCTGTAAAGAGGAAAAAATACTCGTCCACCATATGGGAATTGATTTGAATAAGATCAAGTACAGCGAAAGGAAGATACAGTCGAAAGAATATGTTAAGATACTAACGGTTGGCAGGTTAACTGAAAAGAAGGGTCACGAGTACGCACTAAAGGCGATAGCGGATGTGATTAAAACCCATAAGGATATAAGCTATATAATTGCGGGAGACGGACCCCTAAAAGGCAAACTAGAGTCTTTAGCATCAAGTCTGGGAATAACAGGTAACGTGGAATTTTTTGGTGCTATCGACCAAGACGAACTTCTAAAACTTTATGAACAAGCCCACATCTTCATCCTACCCAGCGTAACCGCACGCGATGGCGACCAAGAGGGGGCCCCTGTTGTGCTAATGGAAGCCCAAGCAAGCGGAATACCCGTCATCTCAACGCTTCACAGCGGAATCCCGGAAGTGGTTGTCGACGGAAAATCTGGTTTCCTAGTCCCAGAGAAGGATGCTGACGCCTTAGCCGATAAGATAAACTATCTCATCGAGCACCCCGAGATTTGGCCTGAACTGGGGCGGGCTGGTCGAACAACCGTTGAAGAAAAATATGACATAAACAAATTGAACGACAGATTAATTGAAGTATACGCTCAACTGGTGAGCTGCAGATGAATGTATTCATTATCGTGAACGCCCTGCCGCCGTATGTAATCGGGGGGACTGAAACCCAGACGCTTGAGATGGCGAAGCGTCTGTCAGAAAAACACAACATAGTCGTTTACGCAAGAGGCTTTGAAGGCACCCCAAAATGTGAGCGGATTCATGGGTTTCTAGTGCGGCGCGCTCCATTCATTAAAACGAGGATTCCGCTTGGCGTGTTCACACTAAGCGCTCTTTACGAGCTGGTAAAACGCCGAAGAGAAACTGATGTTGTCCTTGGCATGGGAGTGTACTGTGGTTTCATAGGCGTTGTGGCTAAAAAAATTTTGGGCGTTCCCGTGGTTGTCGCAGTACGGGGCGAGGGGGGGTATAGGGATAATAACGCGATTACGGGTTTTGTTGTAGGAAACTCTGATGCCGTCTGGGTTCAATCAGATAATGTAAAAAAGGAGTTTCTCAGCAGGTATCCAAACAACAGAACACACGTCATACCCAACGGCTTGGATATTGATGGACGCGTTGCAAAGGGTAACAAGGTAATCTATGTCGGGAGTTTGCATGAAAGCGATAAAAAAGATAAAGGAGTGAAATATCTTATTGAGGCGATGAACTACCTTAGGGGGTACGAGCTCATTGTTGTGGGGGATGGGCCGCAGAGGAGTCATCTTGAGTCTATGTCAATGGGATTGGATGTCGGGTTCGTTGGAAACGTCGAGCACTCCAGAGTGAAGGACTACCTGTTGGAGGCGGGTGTCTTCGCGTTTCCTGCAGTGTACGGTGAGGGTCTTCCGAATGCCGTTCTCGAGGCCTTAAGCGTCGGATTGCCTGTTGTCGCCGCAAAGACCGCGAAGGTTCAGGGTATTATACGAGACGGCGAGACTGGGTTCCTCGTAGAGCCCAAAAAACCCGAGCAGATGGCAGCCCGAATAAGAGAGATACTTGAAAACGATGACCTGCGGCATAAAATGAGCGAAAACTGCTTGCAGGAGGCTCGAAAATATTCGTGGGAGAAGGTTATGCCTCAAATCGAGGGTTTGCTGGAAAAAGTCGCGTTGAAGTAAAATGTTTTCAAGTTTTGTTCGGCACGTGGTTTATCCGCTGAATCTCGCAAGAATCGGTAGTAAAGAGGGGGTTTATCTTTCCGAACTTGAGAAAAGCCAGTGGTATCCCCATGAAAAACTCGAGGAACTTCAGTGGCGCAGGTTAAAGCAGTTGCTTGAGCACGCGTACGAGAACGTGCCGTACTACCGGGAGAAATTCAAAGTAGAGGGGATTACGCCCGCGGACATAAAAGACCGCGACGACTTCCTAAGGGTCCCGATACTCACCCGGCAGGACTTGAACGAGAACCTCGAAAAACTCAAGGCGAAAAACTTCAGCGAAAGCCAACTGTTTCCAGATTACTCCGGCGGCTCTACAGGTGAACCCGTACGCTTCTATAAAGACAAGGAGAAGAGCGAGTACGGTCACGCAGCCGCAATAAGACACGACAGGTGGGCTGGCTGGGACGTCGGCGAAAAAATCGGTATGCTTTGGGGTGCGCCGCGGGACCTGCCTGAAAGAAACATCAAATCATGGTTGTTCAATTTCTTCCTGTTTAGGAGGCTCACGTTGAACGCCTTCAACCTCAACGACGACTTAATGAGAGAATACGCTAAGAAACTTAGTGAATACAACCCCAGAATCTTGATTGCGTACGCAAACGCAATGCATCTGTTCGCAAAATTTATAAAAGAGGAGGGCATAACGGGAATCAATCCCGTGGGAATCATAACCTCCGCGGAAACACTCTTCCCGCACCAGAGAGAGCTCATAGAGGAGGTATTCGACTGCAAAGTCTTTAATAGATACGGCTCAAGGGAGTTCGGGATCATGGCAAGCGAATGTTCTAACGGGGGAATACACGTCTGCTCTGAGTACGTTTACGCGGAGTTTATTCAAGCCGGAGAACTAGCGAAAGCAGGCAAGGAGGGGGATATACTCATCACAGACCTCACAAACTATGGCATGCCGTTTATTAGATACGCCATAGGAGACGTTGGCGTCCCCTCAGAAGAAGAGTGCTCCTGCGGGCGAGGCCTCCCCGTTATCGAAAAAGTTGTTGGCAGAGTAAGTGACACCATAGTAACAAAAGGTGGGGATCTTATTCCAGGAATTTTTTTTGTGGATCTCATCGGCAGAAGCAGGATTGGGTTGAAAAAATGCAAAATCATTCAAAAAACCATGGACCAACTGATAATAACGGCGGTGAAATCCAGTAGATTCAAGGTAGAGGACCTCAACTTCATAACAACCAGTATCAAGGAGAAAATGGGTGACGTAGACATCGAGATTGAGTTTGTTGAAGATATTACGCCAACAACCTCTGGTAAACACAGGTTTACTATTTCGGAGGTCAATCACAGACTCGGATAACCGGTGCAACAGATGCTGAACAAAGAAAACCAGGTAGCGGTATACCACTCAGAGAAAATCGAGTACCCTAAAACAGCATTCAACCCACCCGAACAGTATCCTGAACACCCCTTCAAAGAAACAGACCCAGAAAACCAGATTTACCCTGCAGTAAGAGAATCACTCCGGCTTCTTGGTATGGACTCAAAAAACTACGGCACAAAAAACTGGAACCCACTAGGCGAGCTGATATCCCCCGGCGACAGAGTAGTCATCAAGCCGAATCTGGTCCTCCACAAGAGTAGACTCGAAGGCGGCGACTTGTTCAGCGTCATAGTCCATCCCTCAGTCCTAAGGCCCATAATTGATTACGTGTACGTCGCCTTGAAGGGCAGAGGGAGAATAACGGTCGCGGATTCCCCCTTACAGACCGCAGACTTCGAGAAACTACTGGACGTCAGCAGGCTCTCCGATATGATTAAATACCTGAGAGAGAAAATTGACGTGGAAGTGTTGGATTTGAGGCAGGAGCGTGCAATACCGGACGAGTATGGCGTAATTGACAGGAGAATAAAACAGTCCGGCGACCCTAGAGGTTACATTACCGTAGACCTTAAGGGAGAAAGCGGGCTTTACCCCGTAATCGACGACTACGAGCGTTTTTGGGTTACCAACTACGACCTACGTTCCCTGAGGGAGCACCATAATCCTCAGGTGAACGAATATCTTATCTCAAAGACAGTCTTGGATGCGGATGTCTTCATAAGCGTGCCTAAACTGAAGACTCACCGTAAGGTGGGGGCTACGCTAAGCCTTAAGAACGCGGTGGGGATAATTGGGGACAAGAGCTGGCTTCCTCACCACAGGAGGGGGACGCCTTCTGAGAGAGGGGATGAGTTTCCTAAAAAACCACCGACTTTGATGACTATCAAGTCAAGGACGGCTGACCTGTTAAGAAGAGAAAGGTTTTTTGGAGTGAGACTCCTCAGAGCCTACACACAAATGAAAAATATCGTCTCACCCAAAAAAAGACCGCGCTGTGATGTAATAACGGAAGGCGACTGGTACGGGAACGACACCGCATGGAGGATGGCCTTAGACGTGAATAAAATTCTTTTCTACGCCGACAGGAAGGGGAGAATGCAGAAAACCAAGCAAAGAAGATACTTATCCCTGATTGACGGCATAGTCGCCGGCGAAGGAGAAGGCCCTCTTCAACCAACACCAAAACACTGCGGCGTATTTGTTGCCGGATACAACCCCGCCGCCACAGATGCTGCTGCTGCTAGAGTCATGGGCTTCGACTACAAAAAAATACCTTTAATAAAGAATGCCTTCAAGATGAAGGATCATCCACTGACGACGTATAACCCAAGTGATATAACAATAAATTCTAACAAAGCTTATCTTCGAGAAATATTCAAGGATGCCTCAAACATACCATTTAAGTTTGTTGCTCCTCACGGTTGGGTGAACCACATCGAAGTATAAAATCAAACCTAAAAACTATGTTCGGGCCTGGACTGGAACCCCCTGAACTACAGTCGTAAGCGTTACGAGACGCATTACCTGCTCTTTTGGAAGTTGGGTTATTATTCGAGGAGGGGAATGTTGACGAATTAAGGGATTGTATACAGGTGCCAGTCAGTGATCGAAAATTGCGGGAGAAGATGCGCGGTAAAGCTAGGAAGTTCGCCGAAGAAAACTTGAGTTATGACGTTATCGCAAGGGAATTCCTTGAATTATTTCTC
>CAZJQY010000050.1:0-6581 GCA_964548095.1 uncultured archaeon | reverse complement strand
TTTTAATCCTATGAGCTGCATAGCCGGTATTATATGGTTTTTTATGAACGTGTCAACTAACATATGCATTTTTAAATAAAAAATGCTAATATATGTCAACTAGTTTTGAGGTAACACCATGTGCGAAACAAGGATTCTGGTCAACGGCAAAGAACACACGAAGGAGGCGGCCAAGATAGAGGTCAAAGGAGATACCATAACGATATATGATATCCTGGGGAGCAGGAAAGAGATAAAGAACGCGAAAATCGAGGAAATCGACTTCCTAGGACACACAACGAAGATAACAAAAAAATGATTACCGGAGAAAACATAAAAATCTCAATCGGGGAGATTGAAGAAGAAGACGAGTGGGAAGAGAAGGGGCCCAACACAAAACCCGGCTTAACGAGCCTTAGGTCCTGGGACGAAAAGCTTCTCGCACGCTACAAGCCCAGATACCACGCCGTCACCAAACAATGCACGTTCTGCGCGTTCGGACCCTGCGACCTCTCCGCGGGAAGACGGGGAGCATGCGGCATAAACCTGAACACCCAGCTCGCAAGGGAAAACCTCCTACTCTCAGTCATCGGCGCCTCAGCCCACACCTCCCACGCCCGCCACAGCCTAGACCTCCTCATCAGAAAACACGGGCGAGACGCCAGACTCAACGCCGCCTTAAACACCGAAGTCGAAGCCCCCTGGACAAGACTCGTCTACGGCATAAAGCCGAAGACAATCGGAGACCTCGAGAAGCCCCTGCGGTACGTCGAAGAACAGCTCACACACCTCATGTCCTCAGTCCACACCGGACAGGAGGCCGGAGAAAACGACTTCCACTCTAAGGCATTCCACGCCGGAATGCTCGACCACCTCGGGATGGAAATCGCAGACATCACGCAAATTTCGACGCTCTCCTTCCCAAAGGGCGACCCCGAGCCGAAGCTTGTGGGAGTAGGATTCAGCTCAGTCGACACATCAAAGCCCGTCATCCTCTGCATCGGCCACAACGTCGCAACAGGCGTCGAAATCGTCGACTACGCCGAGGAAAACAAGGCAGACGTCGAAATCGCGGGAATCTGCTGCACGGCACTCGACATCGCACGATACAACCCGAAAGCGAAAGTGATAGGCCAGCTCTCATACCAGCTCCCCTTCGTTCGCTCAGGCATCGCAGATGTCATCGTATTGGACGAGCAGTGCATCCGCCTCGACACCATCGAGAACGCTGCAAAGCTTGGGATACCCGTCATCACAACCTCAGACCAGAACGCCGGGGGACTGCCAGACTACTCGGGCAAAGACGTTCATGAAATAGTCGAAGACCTCACCTCGCACAAAGTCAGAGGCTGCTACTTATCCGACCTTGCGAAGGCGGGCGAGGCGGCCGTCAAAATCGCGAAAATCATCCGCAACACCAAGAAACACAAGGACAGGGACATAACGAAAGACACCATCAAGTGCACGGCCTGCGGCCTATGCCTCCAGGCGTGCCCCGTGAAAAACGACGTCCGCGGCATGATACGAAGCGTCAGAGCCCGCTACCTCAAGCTCCACGACGTCGACGTGACCACCAAAGAAGGAGGCGACACCCTCAAGGCAGCCGTAGTCATCCTTCTAAAGGAAAACGCCTACACGCCGACCGAACTCTCCGAGAAACTCGGCGTATCACGGCAGTATGTCTACAAGGTGCTGGAAAAACTCGAGGACGCCGAGAAGATTAAGAGGGGGAAGGAGGTGTACTACTCGCTCTCAGAGAAGGCGATTCGGAACCTGAAGGACGGCGGCTCAGACCATAAGGAGGAGAAGCCCTTGAGCGAGGAAGAGCTCATGCGCTACCTTGGGCGCTGCATCTACTGCGGGCGGTGCGAGACTTTCTGCCCCCAGCACATCCCCATCACCTCAGTGTTCACAGACATATACCGGCACCGGCTAGCCCAAGACAAGGCAAGAATGAGCCCCGGCAGAGGCCCCATACAAGACACCGAAATCAGGGAGGTAGGACAACCCATCGTCTTCGGCGAGATTCCGGGAGTAATCGCGCCCGTCGGATGCTCGTTCTGGCCGAACGGCGGAAGAGAGCTCGGCGAGATGGCCGAAGAATTCCTCAAACGCAACTACATCGTGACCGCCTCAGGGTGCGCGGCGATGGCGCTTGCGACAGACTACTCGGGAACCAACAACCTCTACGAGAAATACGGCGGCGGCTTCGGGGGAGGACAGCTCGTAAACGTCGGCTCGTGCGTTGCAAACGCGCACATCACGGGGGCGGCCATAAAGATTGCGAGCATCTTCGCGAGAAGAAGGCTTCGCGGGAATTTCGAGGAGATTGCGGACTACGTCCTCAACCGCATCGGCGCCGTCGGGCTTGTCTGGGGGACGTACTCCCAGAAGGCGGTCTCCATCGGGAACGGCGTCATGCGCCTTGGCATCCCAGTCATCTGGGGGCCGAGCGGCAGAAAATACAGGAAGGAGCTGGTAGGTGACGAGACTTCTGACTGGAGGGTCTACGACACCAAAAGCGACGGAGTCTATGACGTTGGCCCCGTGCCGGAGCATCTTTCGGTCGTCGCGGACACCAAGGAGCAGGTGATGGTGCTCATACCCAAGCTTTGCATGAGGGCGAGCGACGGAGTTAAGGGCAGGCAGATTAAGGTGGCACACTACATCGACGTACACAAGAAGTACGTCGGCGGCCTACCGCAGGACCTGCACAGGTTCGTGAGAAACGAGAAGGACATACCATTAACGTTGAGGGAGGAGGTGAGGTCCTTCCTCGACGGAAAGGGGTGGAAGCCGGCCGAGAAGATTCCGGACCCCACCCTGCTTGAAAGGCTTTCAGGAGGTAACAGGAAATGAGCGCTGAGAAGGGAAAAATCGAGTACGGTGTCGTGTATGAGGGGGAGCGTATCCGCGGCCCGGACACTTACGTTGAGCTTGGCGGGCCGAAGGTCGAGTACAAGGCCGAACTCGTCCGGGCGAAACCCGAGAAGGAGATAAAGGATGGTGAAGTGAAGATTGTGGGCAAGGACTTAAAAGACTTGCCAGAAGGCGGGGCGCTGCCGTTCGGAATCCTCATTGAAGTCTACGGCAAGGAAATCGAGAAGGACCTTGAGCCGGTCATAGAGCGGCGCAACCACGACTTCATGAACTACATCCACGGCTTCATGCACCTAAACCAGCGCTACCACATCTGGTGCAGGGCATCTAAGGAACTCGTCGCCAAGGGAGCGTCGTTTGCAGACGTAGGCTCAGCCCTCATCGAGCTCTACAAGATGGAGATGCCCTTCATCGAGAAAATCCAGATTACGTTCATAACAGACGAGGCAAAAGTCAAGGAATTCCACGCGAAAGCCATGGAAGTCTACCGGGAGCGGGAGGAGCGCGTGCGGGGGATGAAAGACGAGGAAGTCGACGACTTCTACGGCTGCATCCTCTGCCAGAGCTTCGCCCCAAATCACCTCTGCATCATAAGCCCCCAGCGCCCGTCCTTGTGCGGGGCGCTCACCTGGCTTGACGGAAGAGCTGCCGCGAAAGTCGAACCCGACGGCCCCATCTTCTCCGTCGCGAAGGGGAAAATCCTTGATGCGGAACGGGGGGAGTTTGAGGGCGTCAACGAGATAGTCTCGGAGCGTTCGAACGGGAAGAGTGGGAGATTTTACATGTACAGCATGAACGGCTTCCCGCACACATCCTGCGGCTGCTTTGAGGCGATAGCCTTCTACATCCCGGAAGTCGACGGCGTTGGCATCGTCGACCGAGGCTTCAAGGACGAGACCATCAACGGCCTCAAGTTCTCGACGATGGCAGGCCAGACTGGGGCTGGCGAGCAGACCGAGGGTTTCCTCGGCTTCGGCCTCCAGTGGATGACTTCCGACAAGTTTCTGGCAGGCGACGGCGGATGGTCGAAAATAGTGTGGATGCCAGAAAGCCTAAAGGAGCGGTTCAAGGACATGATACCCAAGGGGCTCGCTGACAAAATCGCGACCGAAAAAGACGTGAAAGACATAGGCGGGTTGACTGCATTCCTCTCGCAGAAGGGCCACCCCGCGGTTGCTGGAGCAAAGGCTTCTGGAGCGTTCACCGTAACCCAGGAACTTAAAGACAAACTCATAAGCCATATACAAGAGAAGGGCGGGGAGATTTATCCCGAGGAGGCGGCGCGCGCCCTCCAAGTCACCGAAGGAAAGCTCATGCAGGTCATCGAGGCATTGCGCTCCGATGGGATATTAGAGTGAGGAGGTAATGATGGACGAAAAGAAACCCTTGAAGCTGACGCTTAAGAAACAGCAGCCGCTGAAGCTGACACTGAAGAAAAAGGAGGGTGAAGAAACACAGCAACCCGTAATATCGGCGCCGGAGTTTAGCATCCCGGCGGGCGACGGCGTGCAGATTATACTTAAGAACGCGAAAATCCACGCCGACAAAGTGATAATAAAAAAAATCGAGAAAAAATAGGTATGGGTAAAGTGATTGCGGTCTCCGGTAAGGGGGGCGTCGGGAAGACGCTTGTCGCGGCATTGCTCGTGCACGGGCTCTCCGAGAATAAAGCGGGGAGCATACTCGCAATCGATGCCGACCCAGACGCAAACCTTGCGGACGCCTTGGGCGTTTCCGTCGAGAAGACCATTGGAAACCTACGGGAGGAGATTTCGAAGGGCATCCCGCCGACAGTCGAAAAGCGAAAGTACCTTGAGGGGAAGGCCTTCGAGATAACGGTCGAAGCCGGCAGATTCGATTTACTCTCCATGGGGCGGCCCGAGGGGCCCGGATGCTACTGCGCGCTCAACCACATGCTCCGCGAAGTAATAGACGCGACGACGAACGCCTACGACTACACCATCATCGACGCCGAAGCCGGGCTCGAACACCTCTCCAGAAGAACCACCCAAAACGTCGACGTCATGCTCGTAGTGACGGACGCCTCAAAGCGGGGCCTGGACACCGCCAGAAGGATTCAGGAGCTTGCGCGGGAGCTCGACATAAAATTCAAGGAGACCGGTTTGGTGCTGAACCGGGTCTCAGACAAAAACAGGAGGGCGCTTGAGGAAAAAGCCCGGGCACTCGGCATCCCAATCGCCGCCGAAATCCCGGAAGACCGCTACGTGTCAGAGTACGACCTAGCCGGCAAGCCCCTATGGAACCTGCCAGAGGAAAGTCTTGCGCGAAAGACCATCAAAGAACTTGCGGGAAAGTTGCAATGAAAAAGCTTATCGAGTTCTTGGACGGCATCGAGGAAATCGAAGTGGAGGACGTAAACCTTGAGGCAGAGGAGATAGAGTTCAAGCTCCTCCCCCAGCTCGTCCTCAAGCAGGCGCTAAGACAGATTGCGGCCGAAAAGCCTAATGCAACAACAGTAGAACAGGCCCTGCGGAAGTTCACATTCACAATACCAAAGAAGGAGTACAAGAACCGTATTCTCGAGGTCGTGTGGGGTGCAACGAAAAAGGAGGGAGGAACGCGCGGGAGAACCATCACCTTCGGCGGCCAGACGAAACCCCCGTTCTACCTCTTCGAGGAGACCCCGCCCCACAAGCCCGTCGTCGCCCACGACGTATTCGACGTTCCCTTCAGGCTCCCATCCTCGGTCAAGGCGCTCTTCGGGGACTCGATTAAGACGCCGGTCTCGTGGGCGAAAAAGCAGGTCGAAGAATTCGGGGCTGATGCAATCACCCTGCATCTTGTCTCGACAGACCCCCTGTGGGGCAACCGCCCGGCAGACAAAGCAGCGCAGACTGTGAAAGACGTCCTGGCGGCGGTCGATGTCCCGCTCATCGTCTCGGGCAGCGGCAACTACGAGAAGGACGCGGAAGTGCTCGCGAAGGCGGCTGAAGCCGCGAGAGGAGAGCGCGTGCTCCTGTCCTCGGTGTCTCCGGACATGAAGGATTACGCGAAAGTCGTTGCCGCGGCAAAGAAGCACGGGCATCTGGTACTCTCGCTCGTCTCGATGGACGTTCCAGGCATGAAGCAGATGAACAAGAAAATCATGAAGGAGGGTCTCCCCCCCGAACAGATTATCATGGACCCGAACACCGCCTCCTTAGGCTACGGCATCGAGTACACCATCACGACGATGGAGCGTATCAGGCTGAACGCGCTCTCAGGCGACAAAGACCTTGCGATGCCGATGCTCGCCGGAGTCTCGAACTCCTGGAGCGCGCGGGAGGCGTGGATGAAGGACGACGCAATCGGCCCACGGGAGCTGCGCGGCCCCCTGTGGGAGGCGACGACTGCGACGATGGCACTGCTGTCGGGCGCAGAATTGTTCATGATGCTGCATCCGGCGGCAATCAAGATTGTCAAGGAACTCGTAAACACGCTCTTCGAGAGAGATGAGAAAGTCGAGGCGAATGCGTATGATGCGTGGGTGAGGATGTAGGAAGATGGTCAAGATTTCCGCGATGGAGGCGTATAAGCTTCTTCCGAAGACAAACTGCAAGGAATGTGGCGAGCAGACGTGCATGAGCTTTGCCTTAAAGCTCGTGGGACGGCAGGCGCAGCTTAAGCTCTGCCCTTACCTCACACCCGAAAACAAGAAGGCTCTTGAGGAGAAGACGACGCCGGCCGTAAGAGAAGTTTTGATTGGGTCAGGAGACAAAACG
>CAZJQY010000049.1:0-6632 GCA_964548095.1 uncultured archaeon | reverse complement strand
CGCTTAAATGATGTTGGGGCGGTGTCCGACGACTTGAGGTAGACTGAGCCCCACAGTCCCGCGAAGAGGATGATGGTGATGATGAGCGCAAGCAGCGCGTCCAGGATGATGGTATAGCCTCGGTTGTCCATCACATGCGCTCCTCCGCGGAAGTGTACCAGACTGTGAGGGTTGCCCTGACGGTCGTCCCGTTGAGGAGTGCTGACCGCTGTACTGCCATCATCCGCGTCTCATTCGCCGGGGCCCTGCCGGTTACCGCTTCCTTCCCGTTGATGTAGAGTGGGGAACCGTTTAAGTAGTCGATGGTATACTGGAAATCGTATTCGGAGAGGCCGAGCATGTTGCGGCTGCACTCGTAGTTTGATAGCGAGGGGTCATTGCAGAGGCCGTCTTGTGCTGAGGCGTTCATGAGCTCTAGGAAGGATGCAATCTTTTCTGCGGAGAGGATGCGCGACTCGTTTGCCAGGCCGACGGAGACGACATTGGTCTTGTTCCAGTTTTCGGGTATGCCGGCGGTCCTCACCAGCTGCTCTGCGGCGTCCACCGCCTTCTCCTCCATGAGCTTGTAGGATTCGACTGATGCCACGTCGCGGGTGGTGTTGTACCAGAGCAGGAGCGCGAGCGCGAGCACCGTCATGAAGATGAAGTAGGCCAGGAGGAATTCTCCGGAGAATATCTGGGCTTTCGTTTTCATCTTAGACGGTCGTCCACACGACGGTGAGGTTGTTGTCCCCCTCGATGGTCTCGTTGACGCTTCCTTCGGGGTCGACTTCGAATAGGAGGCTTGCGCTTCCTGCGGGGGGGACGGTTATATTGTAGGAGACGCGCGTTCGCGCGCTTGGGGCAAGGGAGGCGACGGTCGCGTTTGACGACTGGTTGAGGCGGACGGTGAATGCGGGCGCCGCAACTTGGGAGCGGTCTTCCACGACGACCGAGACCGTCGCGTTTTCCCCGGCCTTCGATGATGAGGCGGTGAACGAGTTCGCCTCGAAGGCCAGATTCGGGCGGCTGCAGGTGATGATTACCGCCTTCCCCGTGTTCTCGATTCTGTTGCGCAGGTTCTCGCCCTTGTCCAGGCAGAAGAGGGTGACGTTTGCGGAGATGACGTGCTCGGTCCACTCATCGCCGCCGTAGACAATCGAAATCATGTTCTCCGACGCAGACAGGTTGTAGTCAACATCGCCAAAGAGGCGGCTTGGAAACGAGACGTAGCGAAAGTAGCCGGCCGACTGCTCGCTGATGGTGTTCACGTTGACCACAAGGCTTCTGGCAACGGAGCGCGCGTTCAAAAAAAGCTTTAGGTTGTAGGCGAAACCAGACTTCTCAAGCGCGAGAAGCAAGACGACGATGAAAATCAGCAAGACGAAGCCGACGGTGGTAATCAACTCCAAGCTCACCTGCCCGCGAAAGAAACGATAGCTCATGCTAAAAGATTATTAAACGAGCGAATAAATTAGTTACTATGGATTGTAGGCGGGGAGTAGTGTGTTTTGTCGTCGTCGTTTTTCTCGTGTCTGCGTGCCATGGCGTCTCCGCCGCCTCCGAGTGGCCTACGTTCAAGCAGAACAACGAGCGCACGGGATATCAGCCGGGCCCCTCGAACTACCCGCTCTCAGACATCGTCCTCCTGTGGAACTACTCCACAAAGGGTGCCGTGAAGTCATCGCCTGCGGCTGCTGACTTGAACGGAGACGGCAAGCTCGAGGTCGTGTTCGGCTCAGACGACGGCTTCCTCTACGCGCTCGACTACCAGGGGAGGCAGGTCTGGAATTATTCGGCCGGAAGCAGAATCCGCGCCTCCCCGACGATTGCAAACCTCACCTCGTACGGCGGCAGGCAAGTGCTCTTCGGCGCGGACAACGGCATCGTCTACGCGCTTAACGCCTCTGGGAGCCTGCTTTGGAGTTACGCGACCAACGGCTCAGTCACGACCTCGCCGCTGGTAGAAAACTTCGACAGCATGCCTGAGCGCGAGGTTCTGGTTACGTCGGCAGACGAACTCATCTACGCGTTAAACTACCTTGGGGAGCTCAAGGACACATACAAGACATCTGGCCCGATTACGTCGAGTCCCGCGGCCGGGGACATAAACGGCGACGGGAAGAAGGAAATCATCTTCGGCTCGGACGACAGCATACTCTACGTCCTGTCGTATCCGCTGAGCTATAAGGTATGGCAGTATCAGACCAACGGCGAGATTGCGATAACCCCTGCAGTTTCTGATTATGACGGGGACGGGAAAGTCGAGGTGATTGTCGCCTCCCAAGACTCGATTGTGCGGCCGGTGTACTGGGGGACGGCATTGAGCGTTACTTTAGAGAAGGAGTGCAAGGTGGTTGGGTGGACGTACAAATGTGAGATTCCGAGCATAGGATTCACCAAATTTTTCGAGGATTGGAATGCGACAGTCGGTAGCAAGATTTATTCTTCCCCTTCAGTCGCGGACTTCTCAGGCAAATACAAGAAGGACATCGTGTTCGGGACTGAAGGGCACAGCATCTTCATCTTGGATGCGGCCGGCAAGCGCGTCGGGGGCTATACCACGAACAAGCCAGTCAGATCAACACCTGCTATCGCGGACTTAAACGGCGACAGGATACCTGAGGTGCTCTTCGGCTCTGACGACGGCGGCGTCTACGTCGTCGATTACCCGTACTTTTTCAGCCTCACCTACACGGTAGGCTACAACGAGTCATCCAGGGGGATGCACGCAGGCCTTGCGAAGATGGGAGGTGACGCGCTACTTCTCGCCGAAAAAATCGGCGAGAACGCGACCATACGGACGGAATCCGAAGGCGTGTGGCAAATCATAAGGCTAGTCGGCACCAAAGAGCAGAAGGTCGGCACGATAAGCTTTAAGGAGGCGCTCGGGGAAATCGAAGTGCTTGCAGGCGAGCGGCGCATGCGCTTCGACGCCAAGAAGACCGACAGCATCCTGCGGGTGTACCAGTACCCGAACCGGCGACGGTACCACTATCAGACGCTCGGTCCGGTCCGGTCTTCGCCGGCCGTCGCCGACTTAAACAATGACAAACACCTCGAGTTCCTCATCGCCTCGGACGACGGCGCACTCTACGCCTTCGGAAGCGGCATCGAGTACGCCAGAACCGAGGCAAACGAGTATCTCGTGCGCGCCGAAAGCATGTACACTGCGGGCAGGCGAGACAAAGCCGCCGAGTATGCTGCGAAGGCTATCGAACTTCATGGGAGCATCAACGATTCGTCGGGTCTCTCCCGCGACAATGCGCTGGTCAAGCGCCTTGAGGCGGACGAGATACTCGCCAAAGCCCATGAGATGTACAACCAAAGCCTTGTCAACAACGCCTCAGACTACCTCACGGAGGCGGCATTGATTTACGCCTCCATCAATTACACAAGATACGGCGATGATATCGAACGCCTATCCGACCTCCTTGAGGCGGAACTCTATTACCGCGAGGCGCAGATACTGTACGCCTCAGGAGACCTGGAAAACGCATCGCAATACGCCTCGAAGGCTGCTGAGCTCTTCAGGGCGTACAACAACTCGCTGAGCCTCAACAGGACGAAGTTCTTGTATGAGGTGTCGAGGGAGCACGCCGAAGCTGACCGGCATTACGTTGCGGCATTGAACCTGTTTTTCACGGAAGGGTATAGCGGAAACGTCACGGCGGAGCTTGAGAGGGCGCGGGCCATCTACCAGGACATAAACGCCTCGGACAGCATTGCATTGGTCGATACGATGCTTCAGCGCGTGAAGGCCACCAAACTCACCGACGACGCCTACGCCTTAAGGGACGAAGGGAATATCACGGAAGCCTACGAGCTCGGTCTGCAGGCGATTACCATGTTCCAGAGCATAAACTACACGGCTGGACTCTACCGGGCTGAGGCGCTCGTAAACGACACGCAGGAGTACAGCATCGCCTTGAACCTCTATGAGAATGCGAGAGTGCTGTACACTGCAGGCGACCTCGCCTCCGCGATAGACGACGCCCAGAAGGCCAAAAGCTTATTTGCCAGATACAACGACAGCCTGAAAGTCTCGGATGTCGAAAGTTTCGTAGCCAAGAGCCGGCTCGAGTACACGGCGAAAGTCAAGCGGCCCCGCTACCTCATCATCCTCTTCAACGTGATGGTCGGCGTCTTCTCAGGCATCATGCTGGTTTTGTCCGCTGAAAAACTATTGAGGGACCGGAGACTTGAACGGGAGAAGCGGGATTCTGGGAAGCCGGGGTTGTAGTCACGCGAGCTTGTAGCATTCACGCGTAAGGAGCGACATCTGGTGCTGGTCGAATGCCTCTGAGTTGAAGGGGATGATGACGAGTGCTTCGGCGGTGCTTATGAAATCCCGCATGGACTGGATGAAGGGGAGGACGACGTCGAAACCCATGTTGGATATCAGGTACTCGAGCCCGTCGAGGAGTATCACCGACTTCGGGTTCTTCCTGATGAACTGGGTGAGCTTGATGGAGAGGTGCTCGAGCGAGTAGACGGTCGGGTATTCGCCTGAGGTGACGTCTGAGTCCGTCATCCAGATGACCTCAATCCCGGGGAGGCCAGCTTCCCCCAAAACCTGCTTAGGGTTGGAGCGGGTGACGTACAACCCCTTCGAGCGGGAGGAAACCTTCTGCCGGAGGAGTTCGATGCTTTTTGCTGGGATGACGCCCGAGACGAGGATGTCGTGCTCGTCAACCAGGTAGATGTTTCCGGCAATAAGCTGCGGCGGCTTGTCTTTCCACCCCCGCGTCCGCGCGCGTTCACCGAGCTTTTTCAGGCGGAGGCTCTCCCGCAGGCGCCTGATTTCCCCCAGGTTCGCAACGATTTCGTGGCGGTCCCGCTCGAGGTGCAGCTCAAACTCCTCAAGCTTCTTCTCGGCGTCAGCAACCTTCTCAAGCTTTCGAAGCTTCTCGGCGTCTTTGCGGTGGATTCGCTCATCCAATGCCTCAAGCTGCCTTCCGTCGGCAAGGAGGGCGTCCTCGCGGCTGCGCAGCGCATACTCCCTGCTGATGACGCGTGCAAGTTCCTTCCGCTTTTTGCGCTCTTGCTCTCGCAAGGATGCAAGCTTCTTGCCCCCCTTCGCCGTGAACGCGCGCTGCTCAGCCTTAAGAATCCGCACAAGCTCAGAGCGCTTCCTCTTCTCGTCGGAGAGAAGCTTCCGCTCATTGCGCTCCAGCACCTTCTCGCGGCCATACAGTTTCCGCTCCCGCGAGAGGACGGTTTTCTCGGCTGAGGAAATGCGCTCCTCATCTTTGCGCAACCGCTCCTCGAGCTTGAAGACTTCCTTCTCCTTCAGCTTGAGCCTGCGCTCGCGCGCGTCCAACTCCTGCTTCCGCCTCTCAAGCGTTGACTCCTTCAGCTTCAGCTCCCGCTCCCGTCGAATGAGAGCCTTGGTCGGTCGGTTCATCAGCGGACAAACTGCGCCTTGCCTTTCAGTTCGGCTATGCTCCTTGAGCCCGAGAGAAACATCGCGATGCGGAGCTCTTCGGCAATCCGCATAAGATACGCTCTCACAGCGCGCACGCCACCGTCCTCCCAGGCGCGGAGGACGGGAAGCGCGATGCCGACGCAGGACGCGCCCAAGGCAATCGCCTTTGCGGCATCAAGCCCGCTTCGGATTCCGCCCGATGCGATGACTGGTTTCCCGAGGGGGGTGAGGTCTGCGATGGATTCGGCGGTCGGAATCCCCCACTGCGAGAACACTTTCCCGGTTTCCTCCCTCCCGGAGCGGATGCCCTCAATGAGCGCCCAGTTGGTTCCGCCCAATCCGCCAACGTCATAAGCTGAGACGTCTAGTTTCTCTGCCGTTTTCCGTGAGATGCCGCAGCCTACTTCTTTGGCGATGACCGGTGCCTTAAGGTTCTTGGCTACGTTGTTTATCTTTTGGGTGAGTCCGGCAAAGTCGCTGTTGCCTTCAGCCTGCAGCACCTCCTGCAGGGGGTTTATGTGGAGGGCGAGCGCGTCCGCGGATATCATGTCCACCGCCTGCTGGCACTCCCCGAGGCCGTAGCCGTAGTTGAGCTGCACGGCGCCCAAGTTTGCGATGAGCAGGATGTCTTCCGCAACGTCCCGCACGGTGAAGGTCTTTGCGAGGCTTTTGTCCTCGAATGCCGCCCGCTGGCTGCCGACAGCAAAGCCGACACATAATTCCTGCGCGACCGATGCCAGGTCCCGGTTGATTTTCCATGACTTAACGGTGCCGCCGGTGAGTGCTTCGATGACTATGGGATATGCGAGCTTTCTCCCGAAAAGCCTGGTTTCCGAGTCCACCTCATCGTAGTCAAGCTCAGGCAGCGCCGCGTGGGGGAGCCTGACGGCGCCGAATCCGCTGGAGCCGGACTCGACAGCCTCCTCAAGGCAGATGCGCAGGTGGTCGATTTTGCGGTGATTTATCTTTTTCATCTTCCTAGTGCGTTCGCTCCATGATGTAGTCCGCAAGCCCGATTAAGACGTCCTTCGGCGAGCCTTCTGCGACAGGCTTGAGCGCCTTCTTGGATGACGCGATGAGCGCAGCGAGCGTTTCCTGCGCGTAAGAGATGGAGCCTGTCTCATTCAGTATCCTGATGACGTCTCTCACGGTCGCCTGCGAGCATTTCCCGGCTTTAAGCGTTGCGAGAATCTTCTTTCTCTTCCCCTCGTCAGCGTTCGCGAGG
>CAZJQY010000048.1:0-6717 GCA_964548095.1 uncultured archaeon | reverse complement strand
TTGTTTTCGTTTCTAGCAAGGATATATTTATCAACGGCATCCTGAAAGTTTTCTTCTCTCTCTGATTTTTCTCCAAGCCACTGAAGTAGATATGCTCTGTCCGCTGCTACTAACTTTGGACTCTTTAAGATACGTTTCACCGCGTTCTCAATCTCATGTGCTTTAAGCGCTTCACAGTATAATCCTGCGATGCCCTCAAATTCCCCAACGCCCTCTATATTGCCTTTAGAGCATCTTCCACTTCCAACACATAGTCTCTCACTAACTTGCGCAGCCTTCTCCCATTCACTGGAAGACTGATATATGCTACGGGCTCTTCCGTATGATTCCATTGCATAACGGTTTAAGTCTCTCTTGTACCACTCCATTTCAAAGTAGTCCTTAACCGAGAGTATGTAGTCTATTATGCCAGGGTTTCTCGCCCGACCTTCAAGCCATTTTGCCCTTTCCTCTACTCTTCTCGCCTTCGGATTTCTTCCCTCTACTTCTTGCATCGGAGGCGTCAACTCAAGCTCCGCCTGAAGTTCCCTCTCAAGAGTTGCCCCGTCTTTGAGTATTATACTCTGTGTTGTTTGGGGTTTTCTCGGTGTTGTTCTAAATCCTGTTGTTGTTTTTGCTGTTGCGGGCGCTTGAGTTTCTGAGTCGTCTCTTAGGTCTAGGTATCTGGTTTCTGGTGTTGTTTTTTTGGTTGGTGTTGTTGGTTTTGGTGTTTGTTGTGCTGGTGGTTTGGTTTGTTGTGTGCCGAGTTTTTCGAGGACGTCCCAGATTTGGGGTAGTTCTTGGCTGGTGGGGGGTCGTTGGGCGCCTGCTTCGACGACTTCGTAGGTGATTCCTTGGGCGCTGAGGATTTGGGCGTAGGAGTCTTTGGGTGTGTTGGAGACGAGGCCTCGTATTTCTTCGGGTTTTACGGCCTGTTTTCCTTCGGGGGTCTGCCTGTAGAAGCGTACTTGCCTGGTCACAGTCTCTTAGGGTTACTCTTGGGTGTTTTTTCTTTATATTCGGGTGTTTGTGGGGTTTGTCAAGAACCACCGGTCAACGCTAGGAAACCTTTTGGGTTTCCTGCGCACAGGAACGCTTTGCGTTCCTCGTGAGACTGGTGGCATGTAAAACATCTACGGGTGGTTCTTGACAGCAGACTTTGCCGCCAGTCGTGAGACTGGTGGAAAAGTCCTAATTTTTTAACTCTTTTGGGAAATAGTTTATTTAGGTGTTTCTGTTATGGGAAAAGAGTTTGATGGGGCTTCTTCGCGGGGTCAGGCGGCTATTGAGTTTATTGTCACTTACGGGTGGGTTATCCTGGTTGTGAGCGTTATTTTGGTGGTGGTGTGGCAGCTTGGTTTTTTGGATTTGGGCGGGACGATTGAGCCGGGTGCGATGGGTTTTTGGGGTGTTACGCCTTCGGATTTCCAGGAGACGGCTGCTGGGACGCTTACTGTGTCGTTTGCGAATTACGTGGGCGTGAATGTGACGCTCATTCAGGCTGTGGCGAATCAGTCCACGTATGGGGTGAGTGTGCCGCTTGCTGTTGTTGTCGAGCCGGGTGAGATGCAGTCTGTGACTATTCCCGGTTTGAAGCCGGGTAAGGCGGGCGGCAGGTTTGAGGTGCTCTTGAGCGTCGAGTACTTTGACTCTCGGACGGGAAACCAGCATAAGAGTTCTGGCAGGATTTGGGGTTCCTATGAGTCGTAGGTTTGCGGGAAAATCGGTTTCGGCTTGTCTAGTGTCTATTGCTGTAGTGTTCCTGCTTTCTTCTTGTGTGTTGGCGCAAGGAGAGATGTCGGGTGCTGTGCCCGACAATCAGGTGGGTGATGAGGTGCCGAGCGGCGGGAACAGCTATAATGAGGGGTTGTTCATGGAGATGTGCAAGGTCATCACCTTCGATATGGTGCGGACGATGGCGTTGAACCCTACAATCTATAATGCTACCGCTTCGCCGCCGATTCCGATGGACGGCTACCAGAGCATAACGCGGCTTCTTTTGAGGATGATTGTCCCGCCGTTTGAGATTCTCATAGTCCTTACGGCAATCTACATCATCTACGTGTCGATGATTCCGCGCAAGCGGGCGTACGCAAAAAACTACCTCACGCGTTTGATTATCGGCATGGTACTCGTCGCCCTCTCTCCGGTGATATTCCAGGTGATGCTTGAGATCGAGCACACGCTTTTCATGCAGATGATGACTTCTGGGACGAAGATGACGGGAGGACCGTGCGAGGGGTTGTCGGATGCAGACTGCTTCAACAAAATCAGCGCCCTCACGAGCATGGCATCGTGCGCCCTCCTAGTCTTCCCCTTCACCTGCACGATCGGCATCGTCGTGATTGCGGTCGCGCTGTTAAGCTACGCCGTCGTCTGGCTGCGCGTGCTGGTGGTGACGGGGTTGGGCATAATCTTCCCGGCAACAGTCTTCCTCTACATGTGGAATTACACGCAAGGCCTCGGGAAAAAGCTAATGAAGTACACGTTCATGTGGATTTTCATGCCGCTTGTCTCAGGCCTCTTCTGCGTCATCATGGCAACCTCACTATCAAACTTCACGTTCACCGCGCAGGCTGGCATAATGGTCGTCGGCGGCTACCTGGGGATCATGCTCTCCCCTCTCATCGTCACTGGGCTCATGAAGGTTGCGGGCGGGGCGACAGTCCTTGCCGCAGGCAAATTCCAGAGCGAGAAGATGGCGATTGTCGGAGGCCTCATGATGGGCTACGGCCCCTCCGCGTTTTCAATGGGGGCGTCGATGGCTGGTGCGAGGGGGGCGGGCGTGAATAAGGGCGGCGGAAGCTACGGCGGCGTCGGCATGGCTAAAGACCGTCCGTCGATGGGAGGGATAGGCGGCATCCGCGGCTTAGTTCAGGCAATCCGCGGCGGCGAAGGGGCGCTTTCTGCAACATCCAACTTGATTTTCGGCGCTGCCGGCGGCGCCGTCAGCGGCGCGCGACGCGCGGCGTTCGAGGGAGCTTGGAAGCAGATGACTGGGCGGGGGATGGGCATCGGGACGCGAATGGGAGGTCTCGCGAAAGTCGTCGGCCTGCCTATCGGCCACATGATGCACGCGAAAATACTGTATCCTGCGGGCACTATGCTCACTGGAATGTTCCACAAGTCAAGCGACCTCGCGCCGAAGTGGATTTCAGAGCCATTGAGCGAACACGGGAAGGCGTTGATGACTGACCGGCCTGTTCGGGGGGCGTTTTCGGCTGTCGGGAAACCCCTCGGCTTCGTCGACAAGGAGTCCGGGAGATTCAGGCCTTGGAAGGCTGCTGCCGCCGTCGGCATAGGCCTTGCGATGTTCACGCCCATGGGCAACGTCGCCATCCTCGGGTACATGGGGGCGACCGTCGGCGGAGGCTTCGTCTTCGGCAGAGGATTGAGCCTTAAAGGCGTCGTCGAAGGATACGGCGCAGCACGCGGCGCAGGAAGAGGCGTGATAATGAGTGCAGGACAGGGATTAGTGAACTCGCTCGCACTCAACCAGCTTTGGGCTGACGTCAGACTCCACGGACTAACCGGCTTCACAGGCCTCCTGAACGTACGCAGGCGAGTCGACAGAGCACTGTCAGGAACCATCGGAGCCTACGATGAGCAGCTGCGGGGAATCCACAGCGGGGCGCGACTACAGTATGGCGGAGGGCAGTTCCAGGTCGTCCGACCCGACCTAACTCAGTTCACTCCCCAACAGCAAGCGCAACTCCTGGGGCAATTCAATAACCTGGAAGCTCAGATGAATGCGAACATCACCCAAAACCGCGGACAAGTCGGAGCCCTCCTAAACCGGCGCAATGAACTAGACGACACAATCGCTCAAACAAGGGCTCGCCTAGACGACCTTTCCCGGTCAAGAGACACCGTTGAAGGAATGGCGTATGGGCAGCAGGTGATGGGCGGCCCTCCAGCGGCGGTCCGAGCCCTCGAGCGTCAAGCCCAAGAAGACCTAGCAAGCGTCGGCCTGCTCAACCCCTTACAAACCGGGGCGAATGCCGGATTAACAGTCCAACAATTAGAAGCTCAAATAAATCCTCTTTTGCCTCAGGCCTTGCAGCAAGTATTACAACAAAACCCCAATCTAACTCCACAAGCAGCTCTGGAACTCGCTAGGCAGAATGCAGCTTCACAAGTAATCAGAACTAATCTAGGCGGTGGATTAACCCGGACTGAAGTTGAAGCACGGGGGAGGGAGGCGGCAAATGTATTACGGGGTGTTGATGAACGAGCAACACAAATTAGCCAGCAAAACCCTCTACTTACGCCAGCTCAGGCCAGAGCGCAAGCAATTACTGGAGATCATGGTACCCGCGTGAGGATGGCTACGGGGCGCCTTGATGCGGGCACCAGTGCAAGCTTATACCAGGCTGCTGAAGCGGAGATTACTCAACGTCTGAACGCTGGCCAGATAACTCCGGCTGAAGCTGACAGGATGAGGACTGTTGCCGCTAAAGCAATCACCGGCAACCAGTCTGCCCACGCGAAGCGGGCTGCGTCTGCCGAGCGGGCTGCGTTGCAGAATCAGAGGCGGTTGGGTGTGGAAGCGTTGCAAGGCCGCCAGGCGCGACCGGGCGTGGAAGCGTTGGACGGCAACCGCGACGTGATTCAGGCGGAGCTTCAGCGTGTTGGTTTGCTGGACCAGAATGGGAACCGGATAGCGGGGGTTAATCCTCAAAATGAGCGGGAGCATATGATGTTGAATGCGTGGGGGCAGATAAACACTGAGCTTGCCCCGAACCTGAGGAATCCCATAAACCCTCATGCCCAAGTTCCTGGTACACACTACAGTGACGCTGAAATGCGCGACGTGAGAAGTCGTCGCCCGCAGGCTGAGTACATGGACACGCATGCGGACTGGTCGCTTACGGCGGTCGGGCAGACTGACCTTAGGACTGAGAAGGAGGCGTTGCAGGCGCGGGTTGACGTCAACGAGTATGCGACGAGAATCAGAGACGGCCTCCAGCCGGTATTCGCCTTAGACCAGACGCGGCAAGGCCACGTTGACGCCCTCCTCGGACTGACCTTAACCGGCAATGAAAGCCCGCAGGAGATTGCGGGAATGAGGGCGCGAATAGACCGCTCACTCCAAGACCTCGGGCGGGCCGAATATTTGGACACGCAGATTCCGGCGCTGCAGGGTTCGATGAACCCCTTAGACATCGTCCGGAGGCAGCGGATGGAGAGTGAGAGCAACAACCTGCGCGGTCAGGGGACGCGCACATTGCAGTCGATGAACATCGGAGCCAACCACGCCACAGTCTTGGCTGCGGTCGGTGCTGGCACGCCAAACGGCGAAGTCGAGCGTAACCGCCTCCTCGACGAGCGCGTGGTGAACACGCACCAGATGGCGTACAACGATCAAAGCGTACCGCAAATCTACCACATATCAGACCCGAACAACACCCTCGGTCAAAACCTGCAGGGGCAGAACTTGTTCACTGTCGCGCAGGGGATGGACGCGCAGTACACTGTGCAGGCGCGGGAGCTATACGATTACGCGACCAATGCCGACCAGACGCTGCGGCTGACGGCGAAGGAGGAGGTCTTCCGGAGCGCGGCCGCAACCAACAGTTCGCCGGAGATAGCCTACCACCTCCAGCAGGGGGACAGGACTGAATACGCTGCAGTAGCGCAAGGACAGACTGGAGACTGGACACTAAATCCGCAGACTGGAGGCTATGACCACACACCCGGACAAGGAACACACAATCAGGTAATGAACGAGAGATGGGTGTCCACAGTAGACGGACTGTCAGACCAGCAGGCTCAAGCACTCTATGATACTGGCGTCAGGACGCGCGACGACTTGACGGCCGCCCTCCAGGGGCCTGTGGTGGACCCGACAGGAAACATCACCGACCCGGCTACCGGCCAGCCGGTGGCTGTTGCGGGAGCAAACCCGGGTGAGCGCGCCATCCGCGGCCAGCAGGGGCAGTGGACGACCGTCGAGCAGGTTGCGGGGACTGCCGGCGCTGACGCGTACGTCCTGGACGCGGCTAACGAAGGCATGCGGCAGGTTGACTGGCGGCGTGAGCAGGTTTCAGTCGAATCGCAGGTGGCGGCGGCAGACGATAGGGAAGGCCCCATGCGCCGGAAACTCAACGCACTCCGGGATGAGATAGAGGGAGTTCCGAAAGGGGAGACGTGAAGATGCCGAAAAACCAGAAACTAAAAATAGCGGCCGCGTTAATCGCCTTACTCCTCACAGCCCCGTTTGCGGCTGCCGGGGCGTGGGCGATTGTTGAGAACACCTTAGATCAGGTTGCGAACATCCTCTCGTTCGGCGTCGTGGGGGTCGTTGAGGGTGCGTCCATCGCCACAGCCGCATTGATTAAAGCCAACCCCTGCGTGTACGCGGGCTCGAGTCCGGCCGACCAATGCGACATCCTCGGGCGGATGGTGCCCGTCGACGCGACGATACGGGCCATGAACGTCCTCTTCATCAATGCCTTCATGCCGTTATTCATCTCCCTTTTCCTCCTCCTCGGCCTCTACATGATTTTCATGCAGGGGTCGCCGAAGGGGAGGGCCGAAGCCAAAGCCTTCTTCATCGACCTCACCGTCGGGATGGTGCTCGTAGGCCTTGCCCCCGTCATCTACCAGATTACTCTGAACATATCCTCCGGACTCACCGAAGAACTCTGGAACATGTCGGGCGTAACCTACCTCAACGTGCAGTCCATGTAGCAGACCGACGCCAACGCGAGAGTCTACTGCTGCTTCTTCTGGATC
>CAZJQY010000047.1:0-6802 GCA_964548095.1 uncultured archaeon | reverse complement strand
CCGCAAGCCTATTATGTGGCCTACGTCGTCCAAACCATCCACCCCGGCCCGAAAGAGCGCGTCCTCGAGGTGGGAACGGGGCCAGGTTATCAAACCGCCGTGCTCGCATCACTGAGCAAGGACGTATACTCCGTCGAAAGCCAGACAAGGCTTGCGGAGGCGGCAGCTGAAACCCTGAAGACGCTCGGGATTGAGAACGCGCACGTAAGGGAAGGCGACCCGCTGAAAGGCTGGCCAGAGAACGCACCCTATGACCTGATAATCGTGAACAACGCGGTTTCAGAGATACCCTACCACTTAAGCGGCCAGCTCGCCCCCGAAGGCCGCATGATTTTCCCCCTGCGGGAGTCAGACGCCTACCAGCGGCTGACGCTCGTCTCGAGAACGGCAGGCACGGTTGAGACGCAACCACTTATTATCGTACGATTCGACCCATTTTGAACGATATTTAATCTAAAACCGCCTAACAATAAGGTAATGCCTCGCGTACGACATCAGGACATTCCACCGGAAACACGAATAAGAGACCTTCCCCCAGAACAGCAGGCTGAAGCCCTCCAGCCGCTTCAGAATGTGCTAGGCTCAGTCCTCTCATTCCACGTGGGAGACGTCGTC
The DNA here is from genome assembly GCA_964548095.1 of uncultured archaeon. Classification (GTDB taxonomy): domain Archaea; phylum Altiarchaeota; class Altiarchaeia; order IMC4; family SCGC-AAA252-I15; genus SCGC-AAA252-I15. The sequence continues at coordinate 6,187 of CAZJQY010000047.1, read as the reverse complement.
TCCGCCATGAAAGGAAGCGACCTCCCCCGCATCATCCAGAAGTTTCGGGGCGGCACGCAGCTTGCACCGGACCCACGAAAGCTCGCCACTCCCCCAACCATCGACCCTGAAGTGGAAGCATCCCTCGAACGGAAGATGGCGCGCTTCCGCTCGGAGCCGAACCCCGCTGAAGTCATACCCTCCGACGTATACGAGCAGCTCACGAATCCGGCTTACATCTGCCCGCGGGTGGGAAGAGCCATCGAGCAGGTGATGCGGCTCGGCTTCACGGACAAGCCCATGAAATCCGGGATACGTTTCATCCGGAAGACCCACAACATCGACGGCCCCATATCAGACGACTTAGGGTGCATCCTCCTCTTCCACTTCCCAGTCGACGAGGAAGGGAAGCCCATTACGGGCTTGACCGAGGACGAGAAGCCGGGCCACCCAGTCTGCGCCGTCGCCGTCGAATTCGACGCCGCGGGAAAACTTTCCGGTGTCAAAAGGTATGAAGTTTCCGAAGGAGACAAATTCCGCTCCCCCTTCAACGCCTACATATCCGTCGTCCCGCCCATCCCGAAGCAGGACCACGATGAGTACTACTATCGCAGGGTTGCCTTAAAGCCGCTCACCTTAGATGTTGACCACGAGGCCACGATGGGGAAGAGCCTGCAGCAGGCTTACAGCGAACGCGCAGAACACATAAAAGGAAACGGCAGGCTCGTTGGCGTGTCCCGGAGGACCGACGGGAGAGACCTGAGGGTGTATCAAGTCAGGGAGTCAGGAATACCAAGCCGCTTTGCTGTTCTGAGAAGTAAAGAACACGTCATCGAGGGAGTCTACGCTGTAGAGGAGGACTCGTGCCCGCAGACCGAGATAGAGGGCGTGCGCGTCGGCATCTTCGTCGAATCCAAAACATGTGGAATACCCCTTAAAAAGCGCCTCGGAGACGTCATGAAGGAAACCGCCGTCGAAGAAAGATTCTGGATGGGGCACCTATCAAGGATAAGCTACGCCGACAGGAAACATATGACGCACGAGGCCCTCATGAGCATCGCCTCGGCCGTCGCCCCCCTCCAGCTTGAGGAGGAACCAGAGCGCACCGAAGACATCCTCCGCTTCGTCGAAACCCACGCTCCCGTCGTCCCCTTCCTCATAGGCCTCAGGGAGGAGATACAGCATGCGCCCGCCGCCGAAAAGAGGAATCTTCCCGAGGAGCTTGTGACGGCCTCTTACGCGCAGCTTTTCGCGGCGGCAGTCTACATGCAGCGCAGGGGCAGGGTCCTGAATGAGACATACCCCCTGGAGAGCCTCGCAAACTTCAGGGAGGTCATGGGCGAGCTTTCGCCCGATGAGCAGCGAGAGATGTTCGGGAGAACTGACCTCATAATCTCGCCTGAGGCGACGAGAATCATCCAGCGCATCGACGTCATGGAAGAGCAGGTTAAGCGCGAGATGACGCTGCAGCACGCGCGGCTTGAGGGGCGCATCCGCGAGCACGTGGGGGAGGTCGTCGGAAAAGCAAGCGAGGGACTGCGCGACGGAATGCGCGCAGACATCGAGAAAATCAACGGAGCAGTCGGCTCGCTCACAGAACAACAACAGCGGGAGACCCTTCAGGCATTCAGGGAGGGGTTTGACGAAATCAGGCAAGCCTGGCCCGAACAGGCGAAACTCATCGAGGAGACGATGAGGAAGGCGGGAAGAGAAGCAAAGATTGACGGGAAACTCAAGCTCACGATACCGCTCATCCCCTTCTTCCTCTCCGCGGAACTCGAAGGCAAAGCACCCGGCATCGTATCCCGCGTCATCGGGAAAATACGAGACACATTCAAAGGCATGCTCGAGAACATGGAAGACGTGGACCCGCAGACGCTCGCCCTCTACAGCATGTACACGCAACAGAGGATGTGAACACACCCTGCTAACGTTTCTTGGATAGCTTCCGTGTTATCGCGTCAGCCATCTCTTTCGTCCCCACGGCCGTCGGGTCGTTGCGGTTTGACTTTAGGTCGTAGGTGACGTTTTTTCCTTCTTTTATCACCGCGGCAACAGCCTTCTCCAGCCTGTCGCCTGCCTCCTTTTCGCCGATGTGGCGGAGCATCATCACTGCTGAGAGGATGATGCCCGTCGGGTTGACCTTGTTTAAACCAGCGTACTTGGGGGCGCTGCCGTGGGTCGCCTCGAAGACCGCGTATTTTTTGCCGATGTTTCCTCCGGGGGCAACGCCGAGACCTCCAACGAGCCCCGCGCACAGGTCGGAGATTATGTCGCCGTAAAGGTTCGGGAGGACGAGGACATCGTAGAGTTCCGGCTTCTGCACGAGCTGCATGCACATGTTGTCTACGAGGACGTGCTCGAACGCAATGTCGGAGTAGTGTTTCGCAACGTCTTCGGCCACGTGCTGGAAGAGGCCGTCCGAAAACTTCATGATGTTCGATTTGGTGACTGCGGACACCTTCTTCCGGCCGTTCGCGCGGGCGTACTCGAAGGCGTATCTTACGATGCGCTCGCTCCCGAACCGGCTGATTGGTTTGATGCTTATGCCGGAGTCTGGGCGGACTACGCTTCCTGCCTCCCCCAAGTAGTCGATGAGCTTTCTCGCTGCCTCCGAGCCTTCCTCGAATTCGATGCCTGCGTAGAGGTCTTCCGTGTTCTCGCGGATGATTACGAGGTCTACGCCCGCGTACCGGCTTTTGACGCCCGGATAGTGCTTGCACGGCCGCACGCAGGCGTACAGGTCAAGCTCCTTCCTCAGGCGTACGTTCACGCTCCTGAAGCCTGAGCCGATGGGTGTGGTGATGGGGGCTTTGATTGCGACCTTGTTCTTCCTGATGCTCTCGAGGACGCGGGCTGGAAGCGGGTCGCCTTCGGCTTTGTATACCTGCTCGCCCGCGGTCTGGACGTCCCAGACTATTTCAACGCCAGTCGCCTCGACGCAGCGGCGCATGGCATCGGAAATTTCCGGGCCGACGCCGTCCCCCGTAATCAAGGTTATACTGTAAGCCATCGGATAACTTATGTTTTTTCTTGGAATAAATAGGGGGCCGTGTGCGCCCTTATATAGGGAGTCGTGTAATTACATAACAGCAGAGGTGTGTTATGTTTGAATCTGGAGGCAAGCCTAAGCCTAGGAACAGCGGTTTCCTGCAGCGCATGCTGCATGAATGCGAGTCGCGGGAGGGCAAGAATTCGGTGCCTTCGGCGATTGAGAAACGCATCAAGTGGGTTGAGCAACAGCAGGAGGAAAAGCGGCAAAGTCAGGCCTCCGGGCAGGCAGCGCCCGCGCAACAGGTTGCGAGCCAAACTGCGCCCGCACAGGCCGGGACGCAGGGTTGCATCAACCATCTGGCAGCGTACTCGGCGATTTGCACGCGCATCGAGAATCTGGGCGTCTACGACATGCCAGGGAACGTCCGCGGGGAACTGGATAAAATCGTCTCCGAGATACGGGAACTCATGAAGTACTGTTAGGAGCCCGGCCACCGATTGCAAGCTGAAGCGTGCGACGAAGAGCTGAGGAGACACTCTCTCCAATACATAAGCTACGCCCGCACCTTGACGTAATTCAGAAGCCCGCCAGCCGAAACGATTGCTATCTGCCTCGGACTCAGCTCATACGCAGCCTTCATGCTCAAACGCTTCGACTCAACAGTCACCGGCGCACCAGAGGCAAGCTCTCGAGCAAGCTCCGGCATGGTGAGGGCTTCGCCTTGACGGAGTTTCCCGTAGGCGTCTTCTTCGATGACGAATGGGAGGATTCCGAAGTTTATGAGATTCGCCTTGTGGATGCGCGCGAAGCCTTTCGCAAGCACTGCCTTGATGCCCAGGTACATGGGGGCGAGCGCCGCATGCTCCCGGCTCGAGCCCTGACCGTAGTTTACTCCGCCGACGATGAAGCCTCCGCCCGCCTTCCTGGCGCGCTCGGCAAAGCTTGGGTCAATCTTCGAGTAGACGAACGCGCTGATGGCCGGGATGTTCGAGCGAAGCGGGAGAATCTTTGCTCCAGCAGGCATGATGTCGTCGGTCGTGATGTTGTCGCCTACTTTGAGGAGGATTTCCCCTGAAAGGCTTTTCGGGAGGCTCGTGTTCTTCGGCAGGGGCTTGATGTTGGGCCCGCGGACGACCTCAACATTCGAGCCGTATTTTGGGGGTGCTATGATGAGCGAGTCGTCTACCGTGAATTTGACCGGAAGCTTCACTTTGGGGGGTTTGCCGAGTTTCCTCGGGTCTGAGACTTCCCCTGTTATTGCCGACGCCGCTGCCGTCTCAGGGCTCACAAGGTATACGTCGGCGTCCTCTGTCCCGCTTCGCCCCTTAAAGTTGCGGTTGAAAGTCCGAAGCGATACTCCGCCAGAGGGCGGGCTCAACCCCATGCCGATGCACGGCCCGCACGCCGGCTCGAGCACTCGCGCGCCGGCCTTGAGGAACACGTGCAGTACACCCGATTCGGCGAGCATCTCGAGCACCTGACGTGAGCCGGGGGCTATCGCGAGTGAGACGTCCGGGTGAACGCTCCTGCCTTTGAGCATTTCGGCGACAGTCAGCATGTCTTTGAGGGAGGAGTTCGTGCAGCTTCCTATGAGCACCTGATTAACCTTAAGGCCTGCGAGCTCTGAGACCGGAGCGATGTTGTCTGGGCTGTGTGGTCTTGCGCAAAGCGGCTCGATTTCGGGGAGACTGACGTCTATTGTCTTAGAGTATTCTGCGTCTTCTCCCGCCGACTGGGAAGTCCAGTCTTTTCCTCTCCCCTGCGCTGATAGGAAATTCTTCGTCACATCATCTGAGGGGAAGATTGACGTTGTCGCCCCGAGCTCAGCCCCCATGTTGGCGATTGTAGCCCGCTCGGGGACTGAAAGCGAGGAAACTCCTTCCCCAAAGTACTCAAGTATTTTTCCGACTCCGCCCTTGACTGTGAGCGCCCCTAACAGGTGGAGTATCACGTCTTTGGCGCTCGACCATGGGGGAAGACTCCCTGAGAGATTCACGCCGAGAATCTCCGGGCACGTGAAGTAGAACGGCTTTCCTGCCATCGCGACGGAGACGTCGAGGCCTCCCGCGCCGATTGCGAGCATCCCAAGGCCTCCTTGCGTTGGCGTGTGGCTGTCTGAGCCGAGGAGTGTCTGCCCGGGGACGCCGAAGCGTTCGAGGTGTATTTGGTGGCAGATGCCGTTGCCCGGCTTCGAGTAGAGGATGCCGTATTTTGCGGCGAAAGACTTAAGGAACGCGTGGTCGTCTGGGTTCTCGGGCCCGGTCTGCAGCGTGTTGTGGTCGACGTAGGAGACGGAGAGCTTCGTCTTCACGCAGGGTATTCCAAGAGCCTCAAACTGTAGGCAAGCCATCGTGCCGGTCGCGTCTTGGGTGAGCGTCTGGTCTATTCGGATTGCGATTTCGCTTCCGGGTTCGAGCGTTCCTTCGATAAGGTGGCTTCTGAGGATTTTCTCGGCGAGCGTGTCCATGCTTTCCAATTGTATTGGGGGTTTCGGGTATATAATTCAGCCGTGCACCATCTTGAGGACGTCAGCCTTCGTGATGATGCCCTTCACCTTCCCCTTCTCTGAGACGATTACTGCGGTGTTGTGCTCGAGCAGCGCGGAGACGACGCTCACCGGCGTCTCGGGCTTTACGGTCGGGAAGGCATCCTCCATGTACTCTTGGACCGTGTTTGAGGATAACACTTTCCCGTCAACGCCGCTGCCAATCTGGTCGAGGATGGCGGTCTCGGATATGGAGCCGACTATGGCGTCGCCGTCATATACCGGCATCTGCGAGACGCCGTAGGTCTTCATCTTCTTGGTGACATCCCCCATACGCACGGTAGTCTGGATTCCGACAACGTCTTTGGTCATAATCTCGTCGGCAGAAACCTCCCTGTCCTTGAGCTCGTCCAACGCCCTGAAGATGCCGGCGACCTTGCTGTAGCGGGGGTCGACGGCCCCATTTTCTATTCGGGCGACGAGGGACTGGCTGACGCCCGCGCGCCGGGCGAGCTCGTGCTGGGTTAGCCCGAGTTTCTTCCTCCTGCGCCCGACATCATTTATGCTTGGAAGTTCCATGCGCATAAGATATTAGTGCGTTCTCTATCTAATTTATAAGCGAGGTGATGTAGCATGAGCGATCCGCGTTTTGACGGACTTAAGGGGCAGTTGAACGCCGAGGAAAGCGAGATTCAAAACATCAAGTATCGCATCCAGCAGGCGCTGAC
>CAZJQY010000046.1:0-6828 GCA_964548095.1 uncultured archaeon | reverse complement strand
GTTGAGCGACTGACTTGTAATCAGTAGGCCGAGGGTTCAAATCCCTCCGGGGGCTAACAAAAAAATTTAGCTGGTTCTTGGATTCCTGCTGGGAACTACGGGTCTGCGCGGGCCGCATAGTTATTTTCCGAGTTTTTCGATGAGGTATCCCAGTAAGCTGCCTAGAATGATTGTCATGACTCCGATTGGCATTAAGCTTGCTGGTTCCTCCCAGCCGATGAGTATGGCGGCCGGGATAAGCAAGAGAGAGGATATGCTAATCCCTTTTAGAGCGGGATTTATTTCCAAGCGTGATGTTGCAATCATGAATCCGGCAATCACCCACAAGGAAAAAGCGGACAGGTTAGCATCCCACGTTAGACCTTGGAGTACCATGGGGATAACGTCAATTAAGCCGGCAAAAACCCCTAAAACAATCCCAACCACTATTTTCTTTCGTGCCATTTTTCCAAATCTATGCAGTAGTCTATTGAGGATTTAGTTTTAAAATGCGAGGGTGAGGAAACCGCTAGAGACAGTTTCTCCCTTTAATTTGGACTAACATGAGGGGATTAGGGGGTTTGATGGGTTAATCAAACCCATCTATTTTTTAAGCCGGATGCTAAATGTCTTGTATCTTAGGTATGATTCCCGAGGGAGTAAATTCGGTGTAGTCGGGTTTCGTCTAGGGCGACGACGATAAAGGTTACGTCGTCTCAGACTATCGTATGAGCAAGGAGGGTATGAGTGGCTAACGGATCGAAAAATAGATTCCATCAAAACCGAAGATCAACGCATCAGTGGAGCAACGACTCTGGAGACCGGAAGAGGATGCTGGACATGCGTCGTGAAAAATATTTTCAATTCGACTTAGACGACTTGCTCACGGAATTTAAGCTGGGTGAGAATAAGAACACCATAGCCGCCACCATAGTGAACAAGGCAAGTTCGAAATCAATAGACGACGCCATCGAGTACATAACCCGCCTCAAGACGGGAGGGACCTTCGGGGGTAAGGAAGTTGAGAGGCTGGAGACGTTACTGCTCAGATATTCCAAAAGGAGATAAACAGAAAGGAGGTGACTAATTATGGCAAGAGATTTTGGCAGAGGGGATGATCGCGGACCCCGCACAATGCATGACGTAACATGCAGTGAATGCGGTAAAGCATGTCAGGTGCCCTTTAAACCAACGCAGGGGAAACCAGTCTACTGCAGGGACTGCTTTAGCAAGAAAAAACCAAGCCGCTACTAACTCAACACAACCTGTTGACGCCAGACCGGATAAAATCAGGATTAAGGCTGACTATAGTGTTGACTAGGAGAGTCTAGGCTTCGCCTTCGGGGATATAAGAGAGATGTGCAGCAGGCACACATGAGGTAGAGATGCCCAAGGCGGACTTCTTTTCTTTTATTCACGTTTATTGAAAAAACCGGTTATAACCCATATTTTTGCTGCAAGACGCATATCTTAACGTGAACAGAAGAAGCGGCCAGGCCGCCATGGAGTATTTGATGACTTATGGGTGGGCTGTCGTCGTCGTTATTGTTTCAGGCATCGTCATGTGGCAGCTTGGGATATTCAACTTTGAGGGACAGACATCCACGACGTCGACTGGCTTCCCAAGAATCAAACCCCAGTTAACGCTCATGAGGGTGAATGAGTCGGGATACTGGGTGGGGACCTTCACGAACGGGGCCGGGGGACCGGTAGTCGTCAACTACGTGTCTTGCTCGGGCAACTCGATTACAGGACCCGCGGACACCGTAAGTTACGGGCAAAACTTCGACGTCAACGGAAGCTGCGGAATCTCAGGAAACAGAGGAAACCCATATGTCATAGACGTCGTTATTTCATACAATGTGGCCCTCAGTGGGGGGATAATCACGCACACGGACGAAGGGTCGCTGAGAGGCCCCATAGAGTAGAGGACGCAGAGCTGACATCTTCTGCGGTGAGATTGCTCTAACCTTTTTTTATCTTGCCGTCTGAGTTAATCTACTGCTTTGCAGTGTTGCTGATAGCGGCCTATTTTCCCTTGCTGAATAGTTTTTCCGCGGGGCAGCCGAGCTTCCTCTGCCTGCAGAACTTGCAGGTGAAGGAGCCGCGTATTACGGCGTTTCCCGCGAGGTTGAGCGCAAGATAGACTGCAAGCAAAAGTACAAGCTGCCAAGTGAACCCTCGTATGAGGAGGAGTGCCGCCCCAATGAGCGGGAAGGCTAGCACCATCATATCAGGCAGCATATCCTTCCATGATATTTCATCTTCGGCGAATTTCTTCGGGTCGCCCTTCCGAAACAGTAGAGCGCACACCCTGCCTTTGCCGAAGCCGCAGATTCTGCCGTAGTAGTAGCAGTTGACGCAGCTTCTCTTAAGGACCCTTAGTTCAAGACTGAGGCAATACAGCAGGAATAGAGCAGACGCAATGACTCCAAACCCTGCGAGAATGTAGGCTCCGATAGCATATATCGATGCCGTCACAAGATTCGACAGAACGACAATCCACAAGGGAAAACGCTCATAAGTTCCTTGCTCTGCCATCTCAAGCACCTGATTAATAGATAGTCTGGGGGATATAAATATCCGCCAGTCGGAGACTGGCAGCATCTTACGCTACGTATAAAAAAAGGGGGTGGAGGGGGTTGTCGCGGCAGCCCCCGTAACGCCGCCTCAGACGTTTCGCACCAAACTCATTGTATGAGTCCCGTGCACCTCCAGTTTATTTCGGCGGTTTTGATTTCATCGCTTACGACGCACGCGGGACTGCACAGGTCGTTCTTGTACTCCGGCTTCATGGTGAGGTCAATCCACCACGTCCGAGAGTTGCTGTTGTACACGTAATTCTGGGTGAGGCTCCCCTTCTCCCCGCACTCGCTCATGCGGGCGATGTTCAACGCCTCCTCGAGGGTGAGCCGCTTGGCCTCTGCTCCAGACGAATCACCGGCTGCGGCGGGCACACAGTAGCCGAGGGCGTCGACGACGCCTTTGGGGGTCCTGCAGGCGTAGCCTTCAGGGCAACCGAATCCCGCTATCCCACCGCACTCGCACAACGCCTCACAGAGCATCGTGCAGACGACACCATCCCTGCCCTGGTTGTCGAGCCTGCACTTGCTTGAGCACGTGTTCCAGTTTCCGCCGCCCGCCGTGCAGGCTTCCTCGCTCAGGGGGCAGTCTTCCTCCCAGACTCTCAGGCACTTCTTTTTTGACGCGCACCAGCTGTAGCCTGCGGGAGTGAGGCAGCCGTGTTCGCCGCGTTCGCCGCCGATGGGTTCTTCGCCGCCGCTTTCGTTCGCCACTTCGGTGAACGCATTCCCGTCGGGGGTCTTACACTGACGGGGGTAGCTTTCGAGGACGGGGTAGCCTGCTTTGACGCAGTCCTCAAAATTTTTTATTTCAGAGTAGGGAGAGCATGCTTCCTCCCACGTCCTCAAGCACTTGTTCTTCGGCTCGCACCAGCTGTATCCGGCAGCGACAAGGCAGCCGTGTTCGTCGCGTTCGCCGCCGATTGGCTTTTGCACGAACAACTGTTTCAGGCTATAGAGCCCAAAAAAGAGAACAACAACGATGAACCCGAACAACAGGATGCGCTTTTTCTCGTCCATGACGTATCACCTCGATTACTCATACACGCGGTTTCTTATTAAAGGGGGGTGGTTTTCTTCGGCGGAAACCGAAAAGCCGTGGAAAGCGAGCTTAAGGCTTGATGTATATAACCTCCGGCAGACAATTAAATTACGATGAAAAGAGGGCTTTTTTCCGCGGCGCTGTTACTCTTCCTCGCCTCCCAAGCGCACGCCTTCACGGGAGAATACCTCACCGAAGCCTGGAATTACACGACCAAAGAGATAATAAGCTCCGTTGCTGTGGGAGACCTTGACGGGGACGGGCGCGCTGAGGCTGTCGTATCCTCCTCGTCTGAGGGGATGGTGCGGGCCTTCGACGGAGACGGGACGGTTATGTGGGAGTATGGAATACCGACGTACGTGTTCACCGTCCTCGCCAAAGACTTCGACTCCGACGGCAAGGCGGAGGTGGTTGTCGGCGCCGGCTCGCACGCCTACTATCTTACTGGGAACGGAAGCCTCGTCTGGAAGTACTACGTCGGGCAAAACAACGTGAGGGTTTTATCCGCCACGGGAAGGGGGGAAATCATCGCGGGAACATACTCCGAAGACTGCGTTAAAAACGGCATATTCGCCCTCTACGCAAACGGAACCAGAAAGTGGTCTTATGATGTGGGCTACCGCATGCCGGTCGCCGTGAAAACCGCAGACTTGGACGGGGACACGGTAGACGAGGTGGTGGTCGGCTTCATCGAGCGGGGCGTTGACACCGTCAAGAAATCGTGCACGCCAGCCTACAACAAAGCCTCGACCATCCTCGCATTGGACCGGTACGGGAAAAGGAAGTGGGAGGCAAAGACGCCATCCGGAGTGGTCTATCTTGCCGTAGGCGACATAGGGAACGACACAACCCCCGAAATATTCGCGGGAACCCACCCCGACCTACTCACACTCGACGCCAACGGGACGCTTCTCTGGAACTACTCTGGCGTAAGCAGGGTAGACGCCATCGCGGTCGCTGACGTAAACGGCGACGGCAAGCCCGAGGTCGTCTTCGGCTCAGACAACGCCTACGACTTAGACAGGAAGGGGGGATTGCGCTGGATGGCGGACACCTCCGACAGAGTCTACAGCCTCAGCGCATCCGACCTGAACAAGGACGGCACCGACGAAGTGGTCGCGGGCTCAGACGCCCTCTACGTCTTCTCAGACTTGGGCACCAGACTCTATAAGTCGAAGCAGCTCCGCACGGTAGGGGACTTGGGGGTAGGAGACTTCAGCGGCGACGGCTTAGACGACATCATCGTCGGCGCCGTAAAGCAGGTAATCCTCTATGAGACGGGATACGCGGCGAAACGAGAGCGTGCTTTAGCCTTCGACCAGATGGCGAGAGACTTTCTCGCGCGCGGGGAAAACGCCTCAGCACTTGAGTACGCGAAGCGGGCGCGCGCGACTTACCTTGACATCGGCGACCTCGAGGGGACGTCCCGGATGCTCACTCTCATCGACGTCATCGAAGGAAAGCGGCCGATGAATGAGACTACTTCCACTACCCTGTCAAAGCGCACTCCCGGAACCCCCAAGCCCGCAGGCCCGAAAGACATGGCTTCGGACGTGAAAAGCTTCCTCGAGAACATCACGCCCCAGGCATTAAAGGGACTATTCTCGTCGAACAGGACAGTCACCGTCTATCTAATCGTCGGGTTTTCACTACTGGTGCTTGCGCTCTGCGTCGTGTACGTCGTCGTGCGGTTCATAGGGCACCTCTCTTTCAGCATGAAGACGCCCACCATCGACCGAAAGCTTGCCCACGAGAAGAGGAGGGGGTTGAGGCGGGGGCTGGTGAGGGGAGTCGAGCGTCGCATCGGAGCGAAGGTCTGACGGGCGTCATCAGCGGCTGAGGTGGAGTATTTCGTTTATTCTTCGAGCGCAGGCGTCCGCGAAGTAGAGGCCGAGGGCGGCCGCCAGGAAGTAGAGGGTGACCGGCTTCTTCTCCTGGGATTTCACTTCAGAGCGGTTTTTCACGTCGTAGACGACGTCTTGGGTGAGTGCCATCGACTCGCCGCTGGTGTAGATTCTGCCTTGGCTTAAGCGCGCGAGTTTGTCGAGGACTTCGAGGTCGACGCCAGTGCGCTCGTATTCCTTCGGGTAGTTCACGGAGAAGCCCGTCGAGTCTGAGCCTTCAGAGGATGCTGCGGAGACGAAGTAGACTCCGGACTCGTGGGGAGTGTATTCCGCTGAATGCAGGTTTAGTCCGACTCGCTTCAGTGGCAGGTCTTCTCCGGCGCCGCCGGAGGGCGTGACAGTTACCTTAGGCGGGCTGTCCGAGCGGGCGATGATGAGAGTTGACTCGCCGAGGAATATGTCTTCTGCCTGCACGACCGTGTTTTTCCTGCCTTCGATGTCGCCGACCACCCAGTTGGTGAGGGCCGGGAAGAGCCGTGCGGCGTCCTCGGAGTATAGGTTGGTAGCCCACTCAAGCCCGTCGTCGGTTGCAACTGATGCGACCCTGCCTAACCCGAAGCGCCAGACGGCGACTATGGGGGAGCCTCCTTCCGTCGAAACGAGGACTTGTGCGTTCAGTTTCTCGCGCACGTTGTTGTAGTCTGCTATCTCCGTCCCCGAAAGCTTGAGGTTCCGGGTGACGAAGTGGTAGGGGTCTGAGACATAGAGCCCAACTTTGCCAGACTCCTCCTGGCCTTCACGCGTGAACGAAAGCTTAAGCCGCTGGTACTCATGTGGTTCGAAGAACAGGGAGCCTGACGCACCCGCGACGTACTTCAGGGTCGCGAGCCCCACGTTGTCGCTTCCAACCCCCACGAAGTATACTTTAACCCCCTTGTCCTTGAGGGCCTTGACGGCGTCGATGGTCGAGGGGACTCTCGTAAGCCGGATGATGCCGTCCGAGAAGACGACGAGAACCCGCTCGTTCAGCTCTTCTTTCAGGAAGTCGTCGGCCATCTCGAGCGCCTGCACCATGTCGGTGTCGCCGCCCGCCTTAAGCCGTAAGATACGGTCGATTGCCTTGTCCCGCGCGACCTCGACGGGCGCGATGTTCGACACGGGGAATGCGTTGACGTTGAAGGCGATGACGCCCACAGAGTCGTTTAAGTCGAGCTCCTTGATAAGCCGTACGGACAACGCCTTCTCTAGGTTGATGGTGGTCTCGGAAACGCCCGTGTACTGGCCGCTTCCTGAAACATCTATGAGGAAGAGCGCGGTGACGGGTTTCCGCTTCTCTTTTGGCTTCTCGCGGGAGCGTACTGGCAGCAGGTTTTCGATGAGG